>JAKSBK010000469.1 GCA_022361155.1 Pseudomonadota bacterium | reverse complement strand
GCGAAGCGCGCTGCCCAACAGGACCAGGGCCGCGCCCGCCCCCGAACAGATCAAGCGTGAATCGCCCGTGCCAAACAAGCGCTCGCCGGTCCACAGCAGCGCAAGGCCGGCCAGCAACAGAGCGCTGGGCAATGCACCGGTCGTGCGTCGAGCGCCCTTCAGTGCCATCGTTGACTCTGCAGCGCTCGCGTCGAAGCCAGGAGCGCCAGGTAAGCAACCGACAGGTAGAACACGACGTCGGTCAACTGAACCAGGCCGCGCATAAAGGGAAAGTAGTGCTTTTCGTAGAGCGAAAGGTAGGCGATGGGAACGCTCAGCGGAGGATCCACGATGCGAGCCAGATACCAGCTGAGGAACAGGAGAAAGATGAAGACCGATGCCAGCAGCCCCGCAACCAGCTGGTTTTTGCCGAGCACCGAGCCGAGGACGCCCAGGCTCAGGGTCGCCGAGCCAAGCAGCAGCAGCCCAAGGTAGCCGGCCGCGATGTGCCCCAGCGACACCTTGCCGTTGACGAAGATCAAAGCAGGCAAGTAGAGGCTGAGCAGCGTCAGCAGCGACAGTACGACAAAGGCCGAGATGAACTTGCCCACCACCAGCTGAAACTCGCGCACGGGCGAGGTGAACAGCAGCGTCAGGGTACCCGACTGCCTCTCCTCGGCGAACAAGCGCATAGCGAGCAGCACCGAAGCCACGGTGGTCGTTCCACTCGAGTCGCGCAGGAAATCGATGAGCACTTGCGAGGAGAGCTTGGCACCGGTCCCGACGGCGCGGGTATTGAACAGCAAGCCCTGCACCAACAGCGTGGCGGCAACGATCAGATAACCGCTGGGTGTCCTGCCGTAGCCAGCGAGCTCCCGGCGCGCGATGAGCAGGATATGGTTCACGAGCTCACCTCCCCAGGGGTCGTCGATCCAGGGTCCTTCACGCTCCCGGCCCCCTTGCTGAGCTGCACAAAGATGTTCTCGAGACCTGTGGTCACGCGACGCATGCCGAGCAGGCCGAGACCCGCCTCGATCACAGCCCGGCTAACGGCCTCCCGTTCCGAATCGGCCACGCGCAACGTGGCCAAGAGCACCGAGTCCTCGCCGGTCTCGCGCACGCTCGCGTGATCAACGCAGGCGAGCTTGTCCAGCGCCTCGCGCAACGTATCGGCTGCGCCTCGCGCCTCGAGCTCTAGCCCCTGACCTGCTCCGTAGCGTTCGGCCAGCTGTTCCTCGCTCCCTTCGGCCGCGATGCGACCCTCGTGCATCATCAGTATGCGATCGCAGGTTTGTTCAATCTCGCTCAGAATATGCGTGCTAAGCAGAATCGTGTGGCGACCACGCAGATTGCGAATCATGGCGCGCATGTCGACGATCTGGACCGGATCGAGCCCCTGAATCGGTTCATCGAGTATCAACAACGACGGATCGTGGATAATCGCCTGTGCGATGCCCACGCGCTGCCGATAGCCGTGAGACAGGCTTGCTATCTGCGTGTTTTCGACCCCGCCCAAGTTGCACTCGCCGAGCACGAGGTCCAGGCGTTGTCGGCAGCGCGAATCGCTCAGACCTCGCAACTTGCCTGCGAACTTGAGGTACTCGCACACGCTCATCTCGGCATACAGCGGTGGGTTGTCCGGCAAGTAGCCGATCAAGCGCCGGATCTCGTGGGAATCGTCCACGACATCGAGCCCGCGCACCTCGATCCGCCCGGAGGTCGGCAGCAACAAGCAGCTGAGCATTCTCAGCGTCGTGGTCTTGCCGGCCCCGTTGAGACCCAGAAACCCTACGCACTCGCCCTCCTCGATCGTAAACTCCAGATCACGTACGGCGCAGTGCGAACCGTAGTACTTGGCGACGTCATCGACGACTATCATCGCGAGCGGCCTGTGAGCTACCAGAACTTCCGCATCTGTCAACATCTCCCTAACACGGACAGCCCCCGGCTTATTCCCCGGCATCGTCCCACCTGCTATAGGAGTCGCCTTGAGGCTGCAAAGCGCACCGCTGCGATCGATCGTGTGGGCACTCGCGCTGTGGGGCGTGCTGGCTGCGGCAGCCCTGGCGGCCGGTCGACTGCGCTGGCATGCCGCCGGGAGCCCGCAAACGAGCGGCCGGCACGAAGCGCTGCCGGCCGATGCGGGCGCTGCCGGCTCAGCCCGCGCGCTCGCCGATGAGGCGCATCCGGCGGCACCGATCCCGGCAGCTCCGGCGGCGCGCATACCCAACGAGGCCGACGCTTCCAACGCCGCAGCCCGGTCCATTGCCCCGTCCGAGCTGCCCGCGTCTGTCCCGCGCTACACGGTCTGCACGGCTGAGAGCGAGCTCCCTGAACTGTCCGTGGTGGCGCTTGCGCCCGGGGTGAGGCCCTGGATCGCGCTTCATTGCGGTCGCACGCTGCACCTTATCGCGGCACGGCAAGGCCCGCCTGGCAGCTGGACCGCCTGGCGGGTCGCCCTGGTCGAGAGCAAGGCCGAAGGGCTGCTGCGCCCGGGGCAGGTACTTGCGACCGATCTCGACGGCGATGGGGAGGCCGAGCTCCTGGTTGGGGTCCGAAGCGTCAACCCCGAAACCGGGAGGCATGCCGGGATCTTGGCACGTTTCCGGTTTGCCTTGGCTCGGGGTCTCAGCGCGCCGGCGGCGCTCCTACGGGCGGGACCAGGCGCCCTGACGGTCGGCGATTTCGACGCGCGACCGGGGCTCGACCTGGTGGTGGCCGTGCCGGCTCCGGAGCTGCTTGCCACACCTGGTGAGGTTTGGATGCTGCCGGGGAGCGGTTCGGCTGCGCGTCGAGCCAAACCCGGGCCGCTCGGCGCGCTCCGAGCCCTTGCTGCCGCGGACGTCAATCGCGATGGCCAGGACGATCTGGTGATGCTCGGCGCCGGCGAGCCCACCCTGCAGGTATGGCTCGGTGATCGGCGGGGAGCATTTGTCACGCGCCTGCAGGCCCAGATGCAGGGCGCCCGCGAGCTCGTTCGGGCAGATATTGCGGACGACAAACAACCAGAGCTCGTGGTCGTGGGCGAGCAGCTGTGGTCGCTCAACGTGGACCGCGAGCAGCGCCTGGCGCTGCGCGAGCTTGGCAATGTCCGCAATCTGCGCAGCGTCGAGTTCATCGACGTGGACGCAGACGGTTCGGTGGATTTGGCGGGCTACGACCACCCCGAGGTGGTGGCCTACCGGATCGACGGTGGCCGGGTGGGGGCTCGCAGCACGCTAGCTTCGCTGAGCGGCGATCACGCGGCCGTGCTCGCAACACGCTTCGTGCCGCTCGTGGGTGGCGAGCCGCCGGGACTGGTGGTCGTTTCTGCGCCGAGCGGATCGCCCAAGACGATACAGATCAGCCTCCTCTCCGCGGAGCAGCTGGTGGGCGGCGGCGTGCACCTGACACCCGGCAGCAGCCCATTGCCCGATGCACCGCTAAGGCTGCACGGCCACCTGCCCAGAGGAACCTGAGCCGTTCCCTTTCAGAATCAGAAGGGGGGGCCGCGCGCTCCGCTCCGCCTTGCTGCATCGCGGGGGGCGTCAGAGCCAGCGCGCCCGGAGGCTTTTTTGGGGCGGGAACAACTCAGCCGAACGCTCCGTTCCTGTTCAGCATGGATGCCAGAGCGAGTGCGCCCGGAGGAAAAACCGCAGGAATAGCAGCGCTATTTTGAGGATTTTTTCGAGGACGAAAGCCGCTGTGGCGCCATTCTGGACAGGAACGGGCTATTTGCCGATCAATACCGACAGAAGCCGTTCAACGGCTGGACCGAAGGGGGGATTGGTCAGCGCCGTGACGTTGAAACGGGCTTGGTAGAACACGCCCCTCAAGTGAGAAAACGTGTTGAAGCCCTCGACGCCATGGTATGCGCCCATCCCGCTAGCCCCCACCCCACCGAAGGGTAGCGCCTCCTGCAAGGGCTGCAGGCAGGTATCGTTGACGCAGGCGCCTCCCGACAAGGATGCATCGAGGACCCGCCGGGTGCGCTTCTTGTCGGAGTCGAAGTAATACAGCGCCAAGGGGTGGGGCCGTTCGGCTAGGTATGCGAGTGCTTCGTCCAGGCTGCCGTACGGGAGCAGCGGCAGCAGCGGCCCGAAGATCTCCTCCTGCAGCACGTGCATGTCGTCGTTGACATCGAGCAGCAAGGTGGGGGCGAGCTTGCGCTCGGCCTCTAACTGGGCTTCGCCAGCGGGGTTGACCTCGATGACGTCCGCGCCCTTGCTGGCGGCGTCGCTCACCAGCGCCCGCAGCCTCGCGTAGTGCCCGTCGTGGATGATGGCCGTGTAGTCGGGGTTGTTCTTGAGTGTGGGGTAGCACTTGCGAATCTGGTCCCGCAGTTTGTCCACGGCGACCTCTAGCTGGCCTTGCGGCAGCAGCACGTAGTCGGGTGCCACACAGGTTTGCCCGGCGTTGAAGAACTTGCCGACGGCGATGCGCTCGACGGCGCGCTCGAGCGGGAAGTCGGGATGCACAAGCACCGGAGACTTGCCGCCAAGCTCCAGGGTGACGGGCGTCAGGTTCTCGGAGGCTGCACGCATGACCAGCTTCCCGAGCCGGGTCGAACCTGTGAAAAGCAGATGGTCCAGCGGCAGCTTGCACACCGCCTCCCCCACCCGGGCGTCACCGGTGACCACCGCGACATGGGAGGAGTCGAAGCTCTCCTCGATCATGCCCTTGAGCAGCGCGCTGGTCGCTGGTGCCAGCTCCGAGGGCTTGAGCAGCACGCGGTTTCCGGCAGCCAGAGCGGACACGAGCGGATCCACCGCGAGCAGGAACGGGTAGTTCCAGGGCGCGATGATCCCGACGACGCCGAGCGGCTGAGGGCGGACTTCGGCGCGCCCCGGCCGGAAGCTGAGCGCCACCGGGCGGGGACGGGGCTTCATCCAGACCTTGAGATGCGCAAGTGCGAAACGGATTGCGTTAACCACGGGCAGCACTTCCGAGATCGCGGTCTCGTGCGCGGACCGGTGGCCGAAATCCTGCGCGACCGACTCGACCAATGCCCCCTGCTCCGCGCGCACCGCGCCGAGGAGCCTATTCAGGTGCTCGACCCGCTCCTTGTAGGGGGGACACGGGCGGCTGCGTGCCGCGCTGCGCAGCTGCTGGTAGGCCACCTGCACGCGGGCGACGTCAGCCTGCGGATCCCCTTCGCTCGACGAGTGCGGCACGGCGGCTTTGGCGCTAGCGGATTGCATGGGTGGATTGATGCGCGAGCCCCGGATAGGACCCTCGAGTGTAGCCCGAAACCCGACGGACCTGTTCAGCAACTTCATGCATGGCCGTGGTGGACGATTTCGATCGACTTTTGGGGCTGAGCGTGGTTGGGTTCCAGTGGGGACAGCATCGACGGGTAGGGAACGTGTGACGGCTGGTTCGAGCAGTCGGATTCCCTAATTTCTGCGAATTCCAGTTAGCCCGCATCTGGGTCCAAACTCCTATGGTCAGAAACAACATCGAGTCAGCGGTGTCCAGGGGAGTCAGCGAGGCTCCGCCGGCGTTGCATTCGGGGCTCCGGCCGGTAGCCATGCGCGGTGTGGACGGCGAGCACGCCCTGCTCGACCAGTTGCGCACGGCAGTCGATCACAGCTTCGACGCAGTATCAATGGTGGACTCACAGGGACGTATCGAATTCGCGAATCCTGCTTTCGAAGTAGCAACCGGGTTCTCGCCCGGTGCCTTGCTCGGGATGGGTTTTCAAGCCCTCGTGGCGGGCTCGAGCGCCAGCGACCCCTACGCGGAGCTGCTCGAGAACATGCTGCGCGGCAAGGCATGGGCTGGTCAGCTCACCTTGCGGACAAGCGACGAGCGTCTGGTGACGCTCGAGACGCGGCTCGTGCCGCTGCTCGGGCCGGGCGGCACGGTGAGCCATGGGATTCAGCTGCAGCGCGAACCGCTTCAGGCGCTCGGCACGCCGAGCTCGAAATGCGATGCCGGTGCGCCCCGGCCGACGAGCATCGTGGCCCATGACCTGAACAATTGCTTGTCTGTGATCCTGAACTACGGGTTCGTCCTCGATCGCCACTTGCAGAGGCACCACCTGCTGCGACCCATCGCCCATGAGATGCAGTCGGCGGCTCAGCGCGCGGCCGAGCTGGCCCGTCAGTTTCTTTCGTTTGCTCGCCGCGAGGCAACCGAGACGAAAACCGCTACCCGTAGCGCTGCAGGATGTGAAAGCCGGCGGGACTGTGAACCACCTCGCTGATGTCGCCGATGCGCAAGGCGAACGCAGCGCTGGTGACCGCCGCGTCCATCTCGTCGCGTGTTAGGTAGCCGAGATCCCCGCGGTCCTTGGCCGCTTTGGGCTCATCGCTGAAGCGAAGCACCATCACCTCGAAATCCTCTTCCGACTTCTTGATGCGATGCAGGATCCGCGCGGCGCGCTCCTCGGCTTGAGTCTGCGACCGGGTCATGCCGGGCGGCGCGTTTCGAGCTCCATGGTAAGCCACCAAGATCTGGCGGGTAGCCACGCGACTCGGCGGCACGGCCGGAGGTGTGCGGGCCACCGATCGGACGGCTGACTGCTTCGGCCTCACGATCCCGATGCGAACGAGCTCCTCCTGGACAACGCAGAGCAGCCGCTCGAGGCTCGGCGTGCCCGTTACCCTGACGCCGTTGACGAACAGACCCGGCGTGGTGTGGACGCCAAGCGAGCTCGCGAGCTCTTGGCCAGACCGGATGGCCGCCTTGTGCGTGTCCCGCTGCAAGCTGCGCTCGAGCTGAACGCGATTGAGTCGCAGCTGCTCCGCAATCCGATCGAGCTTGCGTCGCTTCAGGGTACCGCTGGTTCGAAACAGCGCATCGTGCGCCAACCAAAACGCCTCGTTGCCAAACTGCACGTCGGCCTCCCGGGCGAACTCAGCCGCCAGCACCGAATTGAAGTTGCCTGGTTGGGGGCAGTAGTGCCATTCGAGCTTGATGTGGGTCGCGTGAGCTTTGAGCAGATCATCGAGACGCGGTCGCAAACGCCGGCACTCGCGGCACGCGAAGTCTCCAAAGAGCACAACGCTCACGGGCGCACCAGCTGGACCTCGGTACGGCGGCGGTTTGGCGCTGGGCGCACGCAGACTGGTGGCAACGTGAGCCTGCACGCTCGGGCTCGGGGCGATGAGGGACAGCCGGCGGCGGCTTCCTTGCAGCTTCCACAGGCCGTAAGCTGTCATGGTCGCCGCTCCCAAGACCGCCAGGGCAAGCCCGACGAACGAGGGTCCCACAGTCACCCTGCTACCCTGCATGCCGACGGTGCCCAGCGCGGCCACCCCACCCCAGGTGGCGACTATGCCCAGAGCCGAGAGCGCGAACGCGAACGAACGTGGAATGGCATGAAGCCCGTCTACGATCGAGAGCCGGGCGGCGATGGTAGGCTGCCGGCGATCAGGTTGCACGGCACTCGGTCGAAGCGAGGTCTTGCGAGGTCCGTGACCCGCTCCGACGATGGGGTCCAGCCGCTCCGCCAAGGCGGCCGCATCGGCCGGCCGTCCGCTTGGCTCCTTGCTCAGACAGGCATCAACCAGCTCGCCGAGCCCCTCGGGTAGATCGCTCGCCACCTGGTCCAGAGGCACGTGATTCTCCGTGCAGGCCTTGACGATCACCGCATGCGCCGTGTCTCCCTCGAACGGAACGCGCCCGGCGAACGCCTCGTAGATCATCACGCCCAGGGACCAGACATCGGAGGCAGCGGTCGTGTCGCGTGCGTTCAAGGCGTGGTCTGGGCTCATGTACCAGGGCGTCCCCAGGGCCGTGCCCGTTTGTGTCAACCCCATCAGCTGGGTCTTGCGAGCAATTCCGAAGTCCAGCACCTTGATGCTCTCGGTCAGATCCGGCTCGATGGCGATGAACAGGTTCTCGGGCTTGAGGTCACGGTGCACGTAGCCCTTCTGGTGCGCCATGGTGAGCGCGTCGAGCGCCTGGTACAGGTGGCGCAACGTCGAGAGCGGGTCGTGCTCCGGGCGATCCATGTGCTCGCGCAGACTGCGCCCGTCGAGCAGCTCCATGGCGATGAACAAGCAGTTGTGCTCCTTGTCGTGGCCGGCATCGAACACATCCACGACTCCGTCGTGGCCGAGATCGGAAGCAAACCGAGCCTCGCGCTGAAAACGCGCGAGCGCCTCGTCGGAATCGAATCGGGCGGCGTCGAGGACCTTCAGCGCCGCGTGGCGCTGGGTCACCTGATGGCGGGCCACAAAGACGGAGCCCATCCCCCCTTCTGCCAGAGGTCGGACGATCTCCCACCGTCCGCCGATCAGCCGCGGCTCTTCGACGCTCTTCATGCCCGCTTTCCCTTCCGCTTTGTACGGCGTTGTTTCGAGGATTCTTTCGAGGACGAAAGCCGCGAGCGCACCGCCCTGCGCGACCACAGCCGATCGAGTTGTTCCGAGCGGCGCTTGCGCCAAGCCTGCCGAGACACCACAACCAGTTGCTGAGCATGCCTGGTGTGCGCGTCGTCGCGTTCGTGCTTGCCTTCAGCCTCCTCATCGCGGGGCTTCACGGCTACGTGTGGGCGAGACTGGCACGCGACACCGAGCTTTCGCGCCCGCAACGTCGCTGGCTTGCGGGCGTGCTGACCGTGCTGGCAGCGAGCCTGCCCGCGGCCCTTGTAGGGCGCTGGCTGCTGCCGCAGGACGCGTTCGCATGGCTGCCCACGCTGGCCTACGTGTGGCTGGGGTATGTCTTTTACCTGGTATTGCTGCTGGCGTGCGCAGACGTGGCCCGGCTGTTGCGGCGCACCCACGCCAAGGTGCTGCGAGGGCGCGACCCCGCGCACGCCGACCCCGAGGCCGACCCTCAACGAGGACGCCGCGTGTTCGTGGCACGGGCCACGGCAGTCGCGGCCAGCGCGGGCGCGAGCTTGATAGGCTTGAGCGGTGCCAACTCGGCGTTCGACATCCTCGCACCGGAAGTGACCGTGCGCCTCCAGCGCTTCCCGCGCGCGCTCGACGGGTTTCGCATCGCCTTGCTGTCCGATGTACACGTGGGACCCACCCTGCGCGCAGCGTTCCTCAAGGGCGTCGTTGAACGTACCAATCGCCTGCGCCCCGATCTCATCGCCATTACCGGCGACCTCGTGGACGGGAGCGTCGCGCAGCTCGGCTCGATCGTGGAGCATCTCGGCGCGCTTCGTTCGCGCTACGGCGTGTTCTTCGTAACCGGCAACCACGAATACTACTCCGGCGTGGAGCCGTGGCTCGCCTTTCTGCGCCGTCTGGGTCAGCGGGTGCTCATGAACGACCGGGTGAGCATCGGAGACGGAGGCGCGAGCTTTGACTTGGCCGGAATCCCCGACAGGCAGGCGCATCGCTACCACCGCGTGGCAGCGGACGCCGCCAGCGCCGTAGAAGGCCGAGATCCCGAACGCGAGCTCGTACTGCTCGCGCACCAACCCATCCAGGTCGATCAGGCACAGCGGGTGGGAGCCGGCCTGCAGCTATCGGGACACACGCACGGGGGACAGATCTTTCCCTTTGGCGCCGCCACGCGCCTGGTGCAGCCCTACCTGTCGGGCCTGCACCGGCACAGCGCCACCACGCAGATCTACGTCAGTCGGGGAACCGGCCTGTGGGGACCGCCGATGCGCGTGCTTGCTCCGGCCGAGATCACACAGATCGTGCTGGTCGACGCCTAACCGCACCCTGTTCTTTCCCAGGCCTACTGCTATGCTGGAGGGTACGGCAGGCGACGCCCCTTGCCCCTGTGCCCGCAGCGCCGATGGCAACGAATTCCGATGTTTTCCAACCTGGGACGATCGTAGGCCGGTACGAAGTTGTCCGCTTCATTGGTACGGGCGGCATGGGTACGGTCTACGAAGCGGTACACACGGACCTGAAAAAGCGAGTCGCATTCAAGGCCCTGCACACGGCCTACGCCGATAGCTCGCAAACGCGCCTGCGTTTCCTTCAGGAGGGCGAGCTCGCGTCGCGCATCCGGCACCCGAACGTGGTGGAGATCTTCGACGTCGGTGTGGAGAACAAGACGCCGTACCTCGTCATGGAGCTCCTCGAGGGTGAGGACCTGGCGTCGCTCCTAGAGCGCAAGAACCGCCTGTCGCCATCGCAGATCGCGCACGTTTTGCTGCCGGTCGTGGCCGCGGTGGCTACGGTGCACGACGAGGGCATTCTGCACCGCGATCTGAAGCCCGAGAATATCTTCCTGGCCCGCCACCGGCACGGCATCGTGCAGCCCAAGCTGCTCGATTTCGGGATCTCGAAGCTGACGGACAAGAAGTCCGCGCTTTCGTTGACCCTCGGAGCCACGGTCGTGGGCACGCCGCAGTACATGTCACCCGAACAGCTGACCAACTCGAAGACGATCGACGCGCGTACGGATCAGTACTCGCTGGGTGTGATCATGTACGAGTGTGCGACGGGTAAGAGGCCGTTCGAGGGCGATACGCTCTATACCCTGATGCACAACATCGTGGCGGGCAACTTCGCCCAGCCCACCTCGTTGCGGCCAGAGCTGCCGGCCGACTTCGAAACCATGATCCTACGCGCCATGGGAGGTGACGCGCAGGACCGCTATCCGAACCTAATCAGCGTGGGGCGCGTTCTTCTTCAGTTTGCAGGCCAGCGCGACCGAGCGGTGTGGGCGCCGGCTTTCGGCCAAGGGCGCGCGTCGGGCACGCCCCTGCACCCGTCGCTGGCGCCCGGGGAGCTGTCGGGTCTCGATGCGGAGCAACAACCGGCCGTGCGCGCGCCCGCTGAGCGGCTAAACAAGCCGGATCACGACGTCCCGCGGCTCGACACGCATGAGCTCGAGCTTCCCGGCCGGGTGCCCAGGCGACGTGTCCCGCTGGCCTTGGTGGCGGGCACACTCACGGTCGTGGGCGCGGGTGCGACTGCGATGTTGCTGTCGCACTCCAAAGGGGAGCCGTCGGCCACGGCGGCACCGGATACCCGTCGCGTCTTTAGGGCCGAGGTGCGCGCCGTCCCCGCGCACGCACGTATGGAGCTCGACGGACGCTCGATGGGCTACGGCAGCCTTGCCGCGCAGCTTGCCGTCGACGGCACCGAGCACACGCTGCGGGTGAGCGCAGACGGCTTCGAGCCCCAGGAGCTGAAGTTCCGTGACCAGCCTCCACCACGCAACATCACGCTATCGCGACGTTTGCCGCCGGGCGCGGGCCTCTCGGCGCCGTCGTTCGGGGCGGACGATCGTGCAAACAACCCGGCTGCGCGGCGAGCCCCGGAGGATTCGAGCGGCACGCAGCAGGAAAGCCAGACTGAGCGCGGCAAGCGTGGGTTGGCCCGATTGACCGAAAGCGGCAACGACGCGGGTGGCCGGCTACGCCGGCGCGCCACCCCGGCCCCGCCCGACGAAAGCCAGCAAGGCTCGGCGCGCGCTCGGACTCGCGACGAGCACAACCGCGAAGCGCGCGCTCGGGACCGCTACGCGGAAGCCGAGCCGCCAACAGAGCTCGAGCCCGCACCCCTGCCCGAGCCCGAGCCGCCCCCACAGGTGGAAACGAGTGCGAACCAGGCCCCCATCCTCGAGTAGTTTGGGGATCGCGCCCGCGTGACAACGACGGGATCGAGGCGGGGTCAGGCCTGCGCGAGCCGTGCTTCGACCATGGCGTCTGCGATCGTGTGCGGCAGCTGGCCCGAGCCTAGCGAACGCTCGACCACATCGTGAATCGTATCGTAGATCTTCATGACCCGAGAACGCGATTTGTTCTCGTCGTAGCCGTAGAGTTCTTGCGCGACGTTGATGAGACCACCGGCGTTGATGGCGTAGTCCGGCGCGTAGAGTATCCCGCGCTCCTGCAGGGCCTCGCCATGACGTGCCTCTGCCAGCTGGTTGTTGGCTGCGCCCCCTACGATCGAGCAGGCGAGCTCCGGGATCGTCGCGTCGTTCAACACGGCGCCCAAGGCGCAGGGGGCGTACACGTCGCAGCGCACTCGGTGGATCTCGCTCGGCGAGACCACCTCGGCCCCAAACTGCTGCCGGGCAGCTGCGGCGCGCTCGCTGTCCACATCGGCCACCACCAGCTTCGCGCCCAGGCGCTGCAGCTCATCGCAAAGCCAGTAGCCCACAGCGCCAACACCGGCGACCGCAACACGAATACCTTCCAGCGCCTCGCGCTCGAGCTTGAGCTTGACGCAGGCCTCGATCCCGCGCCGCACCCCCAGCGCTGTAAAGGGTGAAGGGTCCCCAGCACCACCAGCAGCGCGGGGCAACCCCACGACGTGCTTGGTCGCCTGGCGCATGACCTCGACGTCGGCCACGGCGATGCCGCTGTCCTCCGTCGTGATGTAGCGGCCACCCAACGCGTCCACGAAGCGCCCGAAGGCGAGCAGAAGCGCGTTGCGGTCGAACTCGCCGGCGGGCTTGATGATGACGGCCTTGCCGCCGCCCAACGACAGGCCCGCGAGCGCCGCCTTGTAGGTCATGCCGCGGGCCAGGCGCAGGGCGTCCACCACAGCCTCCTGCTCGCCTTGGTAGGCAAGGAAACGTGTGCCTCCGAGACCGGGACCGAGTCGCACGTCGTGAAGAGCCACGATAGCCTCGAGGCCGCTCCCTGCATCCCGCATCAGGTGCAGCTCCCCGTAGTCATGTGCAGCCATACGCTCGAAGGCACCCATCGCCGACTCCTGGCATGCGCTGAAGCCCGCGCGAGCCAGCCACACTGGCCCACGCACGTTTTCTGTTCTATTCGCTCTGTGCGTATATCATCGGACCGCGACCCGATCCAAGCCCTGACACAAGCCCTGTGCCGCCCGTGCGGGCCTTGCCAGCACCGCAGACACGCGCGAAGCTCCACCGCACTCCATGGCTCGTGCCAGCAGCCGGGTTGGGTCGTAAGGCGTTGGTCGGAACAGGCGTAGGGGCCGGAGGATAGGACGACATGGCAAAAGGCGACGAGATCTTGATTGCCGACGCCAATCCCAGGGACCGGGACGGCCTCAAGAAGCTCTTTGAAACGAGGGGCTATGTGTGCACGGCAGTCGAAGACGGCAGCCAGGCTAGAGATCTCGTGGTGCGCAAATTCTTCCCCGCCGCCGTAATCGACATGGACGTGGATCGACCCAACGGCGGCGTCGAGCTGGCCCGATACGTACGCGAGGTGTCGGAGCCGACCTCGATCATCATCACGGCAGGACGACGTTCGTTCGATGGAGCAGTCGAAGCCTTGCGATTGGGCGCGGTCGACGTCGTCGCAAAGCACCGCGATGCGATCCCGCACTTGACCGCGAGCGTTCAACTGGCTGTGGAACGCTACCGTGCCGCCGACGGCGACGGCGCCCTGCTGACGGAAGTACAGCAAGTGCTCGACGAGGCCCTCAAGATCATGCTGGATATGGGACGGCGCGTCTACGAAGGTGGCTCGAGCGCTTCGCCGGCCGCTACCACACGGCCTTCCATCTTGGTGATCGATCACGACCAGGATTTCTTGCGCGATCTGTCGCAGCAGTTCGGTGACAAACCCTGGGAGGTGTCGGTTGAGCTAAGTGGGGGCTCCGGTCTGGAGAAGGCGTCTACCTATCCTTTTCAGATCATCGTCGCACGCCAGGAGCTTCCCGACCTGCCCGGTCCGATGCTCATCAAGTCCGTACAGATGCAGCAACCCCGCGTGCTGGGGCTGGTCTACACGAGCGAAGGCGAAACCGGGCGCATCGATCGCTACGAGGGCGGCAAGGTGACCAAGGTCGAAAGGAGCTTCTCGGGTGCGTCGCACTTGCTCGACAAGCTCGGCGAAGTCGCCGGTGAGTTCGCCACGCTGCAGCAGGAACGCAAGTACATCCGCTCGTTTCGCAGCCACCACGGCAGCTTCCTCAAGCGCTACGCCGACCTCAAGGCACGTCTGGACTCACTAACCCAGTGAAGCCGAGCCCGCTTCACAGTGGGAACAGCGAAGCCAGCTCCGAGGCTCCGGGGCGCGAGCGCGCCGGCCCGCCCGCAGCGATCCCAGCCGGCATGGGGCTGCGTGCCCAGATCGTGCTGGCCCTGGCCCTGCTGTTCGCCGTCTCGTGGGGATTGGTAGCGTTCGTCGCGGTGCAGCTGACCCAGCGCGCTCGGGCGCTCGATGAGCTGCAGGATGTGCAGCGACTGGGTCGATTGCTCGATGAGGTGCATGCACGAGAGCTTCCCCAGCAGCGCTTCGAGCAGCTATTGGGTCAGGTCATGGTTGCGTTCGATCTGCAGGCGCTCAAAGTACGGGATGCGAAGGGACGGGTCGTGGAAGCGGGCAACAACGGCGGCCGGCCGGGCCTGAGCGTGCCGCTGCGACGGGGAGGTCGGCTGACGCTGTGGCATCGGGCCGCTCGCTCGGCGCGATCCGACTCGCTGGCACGGCTTCTGCTCTTTTACGTGGTATTCACCGGCGGGGCGATCCTGCTCTTGACGTACTTCGCGCTGACGCACCTCATCGTGCGTCCACTCGACCAGCTCACCCGCGCTTCGGAGCGTCTACCTTCAGCCAGCGTAGCGGCGCAGATACCCAAACGCAGCGCCGCGGAGGTGCAGCGACTCAACGCCGCCATCAACGACATGGCCAGCAAGCTGCGTGCGGAACGCGCCGCAATGCAACGGCGCCTCCGGGAGCTCGAGGAAACGACGCGCGAGCTGCGCCAGGCCGAAGGGCATTTGACGCGCAGCGCAAAGCTCGCGTCGGTGGGACGCCTGGCAGCGGGCGTTGCCCACGAGATCGGCAACCCGCTGGCGGCGATTCTCGGTTTTGTCGAGCTGCTGGGAGATGCGGACCTGGATCAAGGGCAGCGCAAGGAGTTTCTGGCCCGGATCGGCGGAGAAACCGAGCGAATCCACAGGATCATCCGCGATCTATTGGATTTTTCGAGACCCCCCCACAACGAAGGCGCGGATCTGACGAGCGATCCGCTCGAGGCCGTGCGCGATGCCATCAACCTGATTCGACCCCAAAAGGAAATGCGAGCCATCGAGCTGCGCGAGCGTGTGGCTCCAGGCTTGTTCCGGGTCCCTGGCGCCCAGCACCGCTTGACGCAGGTGGTGCTCAACCTGCTGTTGAACGCCGTCGATGCCCTAAAGGGCAAAGGCCAGATCCTGGTCGAGCTCGGGCCGAACGAGGATCGCACCATGCTGCTGCTTTCGGTCACCGATGACGGGCCCGGCATCCCGCCGCAGATGCTGGACCAGCTGTTCGAGCCCTTCAGCACCACCAAGTCAGCCGGCAAAGGCACCGGCCTCGGACTGGCCGTGAGCCATACGCTCGTGAGCTCGCTCGGCGGCAGCATCACGGCCTCAAGCGGTCCGAAGGGCGGCGCCCGCTTCGAAGTGCGGCTACCGCGCGCAAGCCGTGAGACGCCAACCGCCGAAGGGTCCCCCTCGACCTGATGCGCCCTTGCCACTGTCAGCCCCGCATGCGAATCATGATCCGTGCTAGCCTCTGTCTCAAGGACCCTAGCGTCGTCTTTCGGACCGGAAACTGCCGCCTGCACCCATCTGCTCACGCGCATAATGTCGTCGGACATGCCTCGGTTCGAGGACGGCACGGGCGCCACCGGCGCGCGCCGAAATCCTCGTTCCGGGTTCTTGAGACAGAGCCCAGGAACCAGCCTCCGTGATCGGCCGGCTTGACGGCGCTTCATGGATGGGGTGGCTTGCAGGCCGGAGGTCACTCTGGCGTGGCTTGCCCCCGTACGGGGAGTCGCTGGCCGTGGCCGCGGCCCTGGGCTTGATCGCGGACTCGGCTTTGGTGCGGGGACCGCAGGGGGCCGAGTACTGGGTCTTTGCATCGGGTTTGGCCCTGGCCTTTGGAACCGGCTTCGGCTTGTTGCTGTCGCTTTCGTTCGTGCTGCTCGGGGCCCTGCCACGATGGCTGCGCGTCGCTGGCGTGTGCACTGCATCGATCGCGATAGGCGCACTGTTCGCGCAATCTCTGGCAGCCTTCGCGCGGCTGTCGGGACGCTACTTCGCCCTCGCCCTTGGAACGCTGGTTGCGTGCGCGGTCGGCGCCGCACTGGCTGCCGCGCTCATCCTGCTGAGCACTCCTGCCGAAGGAGCTCCGAGCGGCCGGCTAGCCAGCCTTTCGCGGCCCTGGCGCTTGCTCGTGGCCGCGGCGCTGGCAGCTGCCGCCATCTGCGTACACGTTTTGGATCGACGCCTGTTCGTGGGGCTCTACCCGCAGGTCCACCTGCTCGGGCGCGTCGCCGCCGTCGCGCTGCTGGGCTTGGGTGTGGCCCTCGCTCAACCCGAGCTCAGGGTCCCGCGCATGACGCGGTGCGCGGTGGTCCTGTTGCTCGGTTGGCTCGGGCTCACGCTGGTCACGCTGGACCAGCATCGCGTGCGAGCACTGGAAGGGCTCATGATTCGGCCTTTTCCAGCCCTGTTCGTGCGGACAGCGCGTGCAGTCTTGGACCTCGACCGGGACGGTTACTCCGGGTTGCTCGGCGGTGGCGACTGCAACGACTTCAACGGGCGCATCCACCCGGCAGCGCCCGAGATTCCCAATAACGGCGTGGACGACAACTGCATGTTGGGGGACGCAACCCACCGTGCGCCAGCACCCAGCCCGCCGGTCGCATACCAGGGACCGGTGCAACGCAGCGTCGTCCTCATCACCGTGGACGCGCTGCGACCGGACCACATGGGTACGTACAACCCGGCCTACAACTTCATGGGTCGCGCAACAACGCCCGCCGTCGATCGCTGGTCCCAAGGAGCGCTCGTGTTTCGCAACGCGTTCAGCAGCGGAGGCTGGACCGTGATCGCGCTCGCTCCCATGATGCGCGGCCAGTACGCGCGCCGGCTGCTCTGGGAGCCCTGCTACGAAACGACCCAATACCGACTCGTACGTCCGTTTGAGCTCCACACACTAGGACCGGGCGAGCGCCTGCTGCACTACTTCCCGGTGCCGAACGCCGACCCTCACCCCACCCTCGCGCAACTGCTGGCTCAACGCGGTATGATCACGGCGGCAGTGGTCGACGACGGCTTCTCGCCCATGCTCGGACCGGGCGTCGGGCTCTCCAGGGGGTTTCAACGCTACGTGATCGTCGAGCAGCGTGTGGGCAAGTACCACACGGACCGCGAAACAACGAATACCGCGCTGGCCGAGCTCGCAGGCATCGCCCCCGGCCAGCACTTCTTCCTGTGGGTGCATTACTTCGGACCCCACACGCCCACGCTGATCCACGCGGGCACGCCAACCTACGGTCCCAGCATCGCCGATGGCTACGATCACGAGGTGCGGTTTTGGGACGGGCAGGTGGCACGCTTGCTCGCAGCCTTGGAGCAACGCCGGCCGACGCCCACCGTCATCCTGGCCGCCGACCATGGTGAAACCCTGGGCCCCTTCAGCCGCTCCCACGGTTTCGTGCTGGACGAGGCGACCGCGCGCATTCCCCTGATGCTCAAGGGGCCCGGCATCGCACCGGCCGTGATCGACAACACCGTTAGCCTGATCGATGTGTTCCCAACGATCCTGAAGCTGACGAACACGCCGCTTCCAGGCGTCAGCGATGGGCGCGATCTACTTTCGGCCGGGCTGCCCGGCGAACCGCAGCAACGCCGCTTGGTGCTCACGGACGCGTGGCGTTACCTGCACAACGGCGCCAAGGTGCTCGATGTGACCGCGGTGACCGACGGGCGGCGCATCCTCGTCTACGATCGAATCTTCCACAGCATGCGCCTGCTGGGTCGAGGTCCCGGCGCGCTGGGCACACGGGTGCCAACAGCGCCAAACGATGCGCTTAGCGCGTTCGTGCTCGGTTACGCCGAGGAGACCGCCAGCCTGGCACTGCCCCGCTGAGACGGCGCCGCGCTTCGCTGCTTCGCAGGAGTCGGCAAGCGACCACGCACCGCGCTTTGGGACGCACCGCGCTTTGGGGACGCACCGCGCTTTGGGGACGCACTGCGCCTTGAAGCCACTGCGCCTTGAAGCCACTGCGCCTTGGAGCCACTGCGCCTTGGAGCCACTGCGCGTCAAAGACATTGCGCCTTGGTAGCATTGGGCGTTGAAGAGGTCCCCGCCAGCTGGTAGGTAGCTGGCGTCGCCAAAACCATGCTCGGCCGTGGGATCACAGGCGACAGGGCGAAGCGAGTGTCGATGAAAAGTGCCGACGCCGAGCAACCCGCTCAGACCGGCTTGGGCTCAGCCCTGCGCGCGACGCGCTGGCTCCGGCTCTCAAGAGCGCGACTCGCGCTAGCGACCGCATGGCTGCTGTTCGCTGTGGGCATGCTCTACATGACGCTGTTGGCCGTGTTCTTTGCAGGCTTCGACGGCCCGATCGGGTTTGACGACGGGTATGTTGCTGCTTTTGCCGAGCGCCTCATCGCTGGCCGCTGGCTGCCCTACGTGGATGCGGTGAGCCTGCGTGGCCCTGTCCTGTACTGGGCCTCCGCCATCAGTCAGCTGCTGTGCGGCCGCTTCAGCTGGCTCGGTGTTCACGTGCTCGTGGGGGCGGCTCACCTGACCACGATGATCAGCTGCTTCGCGCTTGGGCTTGCGGTGCGAAGGCCGCTGGTCGGAGCCATCGCCAGCGGTTTCGAGTTCTTGATATTCGGCTGCGTGATGGTGGACGGGCCGGCGTGGGGCGTGACGGGCGAGCCCGTCGCCAAACCGCTGCTGATGCTCGCTGTGCTCATGGCCGCGCTGGCCGTGCACCGGACACGGCAAGGTCGGAATCGCTGCGTGTTGCTGTTTCTTGGCGGAACCTTCGCTGCGCTTGCCGGCCTCACCAAACAAACCTGCATTCCCCTGATCGCGCCGCTGCTGCTGTGGGCCATGGGCTCGGCGGTACACGCACGCTGGGATCGCAGGCGCCTGATCGTCGAGGCCGGCAGCATGCTGGCGGGTTGGCTCGCGCCGTGGGCGGCCGTGCTGTCGTTCTACGCTGCGCACGGCGAGCTGTACTCGCTCTACTACTGGACGGTCGAGTACGTGTTTTCCGCCTACGCAGAGCCCTACGACTGGCGGAGCTTCATGAGCGGGCTCGCTGCTACCGCCAAGATAGCGCCCTTTGCCTCGCTGCTGGTCGTGCTGCTGCCCACGCTGTCGCTGATTCGCTGCTCGAGCTCGATGCTCGGCGCCGGGGGCAACCTGCTTCAGCGGTACGCAGCGACCGGCTTCGAGGCCACCGTCGTGCTTCTGACCGTTGGGGCACTTGCTGGCGGAATGAGTCACATGCGCTTTTGGGGCCACCACTTCATTCACGCCGTGCCCCTCGGTGGCTTGCTCCTTGGCCTGCATATCGAAAGCGCGCTGCGCTTCGGCCGCGCTCGAGTGCGGCAAACCGCGCAGATCATGGTGGCGTTGTGCTTGGCCGCGATCTTGACCCTCACCGGCCATGCACGCTACCGCGACTTCGTGGCGTCTCGCCGCGGGGGTGGCTGGACGAGAGCCTACCCGGCGGCACTATGCCAGACCATCCACAATTACAGTCGGCCGGACGAGCCCATCGTGGTTTGGGGTTGGGATGCGGACCTGTACATCGCATGCAAGAGACTGCCTGGCACTCGCTTCGTATTCAGCTCGCCGCTTGCAGGCATCATGCCTCCGTTCTGGCACGAAGCGAAACCCGAGCGCATCGGGCGCGGCGCGCGCAGAGTATTCCTGAACGAGCTGAAGCGGAATCGGCCGGCCTTGGTCTTGGATATGCCGGCGAAGCTCGGCGGCTTCTCCATCGCGCGCCTGCCCCGAGTGGCCGCCCTGCTGCGAAAGCGCTACTGCGCGCTGCCACCGACCCAGGATGGCGGGCGCACTGCGTACGTCTGGCGCCGGCGCGACGCGAAGACCTGCGCCGGCGCCCACCTGCCGCTGGGTGCTCTGCCGGCAGGCAGCCCTGGCCCTAGCCCTCGCCTTCCTTAAGCACCACGAAACGCAGGGAGCCAAACTCGGCCTGACCCAGGGTGTAGATCACTTCGCCCAGCGTCTTGAACGGCGTGCGTTTGTCGGCGATGACTCTGACCTCACCGCGAAAGGGCCGGCGCGCGTTGCGGCTGGCGATCATCTTGAGTCGATCTCGATGTTGCTTCAGGTTCTGAAAAAGCGGGGAGATCAACCAGCCGTTTGCGCCACCTTGCTTCTGACTCGGGTCGACGTTGCCATTGCGCAGCGTCAGCACCTGTTTGCCCTCAACCACGATGCCTGCCGCCGAGATGATCAGGCCCAGTGCCTGTGCGGCTTCAACCTGCGAGGTGGAAACTGGAATCTGCAGCTCCTCGCTCTGAACGATCTCCGCATCCTGCGTCGAGAAGTTGGCGATCAAGAACACCAGCAAGATCGTCATCATATCCATCATCGGATAGATATTGAGGCCCTCGACTTCCTCCTCGGCGCCGCGACGATTGCGCTTGTTGATCACGCGCTTGACGTCGGCAAGGGTCGCGTGTTCCTTGTCGTCGTCGTCAGCCATCCATTCCCATGCGGTTGGAATTGACCATGCGGTTGGAATTGACCATGCGGTTGGAATTGACCATGCGGTTGGAATTGACCATGCGGT
>JAKSBK010000468.1 GCA_022361155.1 Pseudomonadota bacterium | reverse complement strand
GCTACACCCTTGCGATCGGAGCGCAGAACCTGCTGAACACGTTTCCCGAGAGGAACCCGGATGCGCTTACCTTTGGCTCGCTCTATCCGGAGAACGCGCCGAGCGGCCTGAACGGCGGCCTTCGCGTATCTCCGCCTGGCCGGGAAGCTGTAGAGCCCGAGCTCCGACTTCGACCGTGTGCGGCTCGACCTGGCGCGGCCCCGGAGACACGTGGTATTCGTCGGTACCCCGCCGGAAGGACGGAGCAGCTAGCTCGGCTGCTGCTACAAGCACTTCCGGCACCGCTCGTTGACACGTCAACACAGCCAAGTCATTGAAATTACTGCATGCGCCCGTAGCTCAGCTGGATAGAGCGTCGGACTTCGGATCCTGCCGGCTGTGACTACTCCTGATCGCTCCAAGTGATCATCAGCCCACATTTTAGGGCAAGGGCGTTACCGTCGATCACTCTTGATCGCCCCGACGGGGCACAAAAGGGGTGCACTAAGCTACGCTGTAGCTACACGCCACCGAGGGGGCCGTGGGTAGGATCCCCGGGGGCCAGGCTGGGGTGAATCACACGCGGCGATTCCCCCGCCGCTGTTGTTGGCGGGGTCGCCCAGCCGTCAGGCTCGGACCCCGAGCAAGGCACGACGGCGCCCGCGCAGTAGGCACCGGCAACCCACGACCGCGCTGGCCGAACACCGGGTACCCCCGGGGGGAAGGGGGCCGGCACAGGCCGGGGCAGCCCCTCTGCCGATTTTCTGGTTTGGGGCCATCGGGTGCCTGCCGTTGGGGCTAGGGTGCGCCCGGAGAAGGCTAGCCCCGAAAGTCGCGGCGCACGTTTGGGAAGGCTTGGCGGTGATGGGCTGGCCTTCCTTCCAGTCGGTGAAGTCGTCGATGCTGAGCTCGAGCACCCCGCTCTAGGTTCGCGCCCACGGCCGCCGTCCCGTTCGCGCACCCGAGTCCAGCCGATCGGACTATCTTTGAGGCCCGTTGCAGCGGACGCGGGCATCGGTGTTGTGCGCGATGGTCGAGGAGAGGCTGCCATATAGAATCGGGGCCGGACCCCGGACGCAGACCGAACCCAGACAGCAGACCTCCGACGCCCTTGTGAACGAACTCCCCGCTGGAACACAGCTGGGGCCGCAGTAATCAAGTGGCAGACAGACCTTGGCTCCGCTTTCAGCGAGTCTTCGCGCAGTACCCGCTGGAGCAGTACCTCGCACTCTGGCAGTTCGCCGCACAGCTGGCGACGGTAGGAACTCGCACGTGAACGACGCAGGTCGGCGCGTACAGCAAGCGTCTGGATTAGCCGTGCAGAGCTCGGTGTTGCCTAGCAGGGGGCTTCTCGAAAAGTGCCGGCACTTCATGGACCACTGGTTCACCGGCGGTGACTTTCGCCGATGGAGTGGTCGAGAAGGGGGACGGTCGAGAGCAAGTGGAGGGATCTGTATGCGAGTGGAACCAAGATGGCGCGGTTCTGTCACAGCCGTGATCACCGGGGTGTTCACCCTGGTCGGCGGCGCGTGCGGCGGGGGCGACGATATGCACGGCACCTCTGGTTGCGCAACGGACAGCGACTGTAAGGGGGCACGTGTCTGCGAGGACAGCAGGTGCGTTGATCCGACTGGCGGTTCGCCGGGTAGTGGAGCGGCTGGCTCGATGGGTGCTGCTGGCGGGCCCGGTGGGGCCCTTCCCGGCGGCGGGCCGCCGGACCCTGGAAGTGGCTCGATGAGCGCGGCGGGTGGATCCGCAACGCCCCCCCTCAGCCCAACGTGCTCGACGGTGGCTCTGCGTCTGAGCACGGCAGGCGAGAAGACGAATGCGGCATTCTGCTTCGGCATGGCGTATCGAGACAACTACAGATGCACCTTCGACGCTGCAAACGACGCGACGCTGTGTCGGGGCGACACGACAGCCTATGCCGTGCTGTTCTCGGAGACGGCATCGGGGACAATCGGGGTTGTGTACGATGTTTCTGACCAGCAGGAGATCGGCCGGCTCAGTCAGGCCGCGACTGGCGAGTTTGAGATCGATTTCACACAGTTGGGGCTCGTCGGTGAGTGCACCGTGGTCGGTGACGTTGCTACGCTGTGCGTTCGCGCGGTAACTGATTAGCGCGTGGACACGCAACTGGAGCAGCCGTGGGTCGTGAGTCGGTCAAGAGCAGCGCATTGATGCGTATCGGCAGAGGAAGCGGTGGCCCAGAATTCGAACGATGGTGCGGTATTTGCACAACGCTGAACACGATCTCGTGTCAGACTGGTATTCGCTACCAAGGAGAAAGACATGCCAACTATTCCCCAAAGGCGTCGGCTTGGATTCGCAGGGATCGCAACAGTCCTTTGCGTGCTTGCGGTTTCCGTGCAGGCAAGATCCACCAAGTCGTTTCTCTTGGTGGACGAGCGATGCATGGTGATGTCGCCTGACATCACCCCGAAGTACCGCAATATCACAACCTTCCCTGGATCGAAGACCCGCAGCGTGTGTGCCTTCGACGGCAAGACTGTCAAGTGCGTGTCTCGACCGCTCAAGGCAGGCGCAACGATGCTGGGCGGCCGAAAGACTACGCGCACAACGTTTCATGTACCGATCAGTGATTCCGAGCTTCTTATCGCCCAGTCTGAATCCGCGTCGGGGTCTTCTTGGCTCACAGTCGATTGGAAACATTCGGACTTTCACTGGGCAGACACGTCCCTGACCCCGAAGGGTGTCCTACAAAAGCAGTGCGCCGGGTCTGTACTCGGACCCGTCACGAAGGAAAACCCCAGTCCATCCTTTTTCAAGGAAGACCTATGAGTGACATCCCGCCTTGTCCGAACTGCTGATGCGAACCCATTCACAAGGACGGTAGCGGCCCACAAGACCGCTACCAGGTCCTTTGCCCGGACTGCTACGACGGGACCACTAGCGTCATCCATGACCTGTCGCGATCCTACGCCCCATTCTCAAAGTCAAGGTGGAACTGACGCGTCGACATCAGCATCGCCGCCCGCGGCAGCAGCCTGGGCTGAACCCGCATGAGGTCCATCACACACATGTGCGTGTGCGGCGTCGGGGCTCCGGTGGGCCGACCGGCTGAGGCACGGCCTGGGGCCGCTGGAATCAACAGCTACGCTTTGCGTGCTTGCAGTTTCCGTGCAGGCAAGGTCTATCAAGACGCTCATCTTGGTGGACGAGTAATGCATGGTCATGTCATCAGACTTGGAAAAGCGCAATGTCATTTGGCTCGAAAGCACGCAGCGTGTGCTTTGTCGACGGCAAGACTGTCACGTGCGTGTCTCGACCACTCAAGGCAGGCGTGAAGCTGACAGGCGGCGCGCGCACTGTCTTGGTTCAGCGTGAACGTGACTCCGGGGAATGGGTCTGATTGGAGGTTCTAGGCAGCTAAAGCGCGAACCTCCTGACGGCGGCGCGCGCGAAGGGCGCGTGCGGCTTCGAGTTTACGATCGCGAGCCTCAAAGATC
>JAKSBK010000467.1 GCA_022361155.1 Pseudomonadota bacterium | reverse complement strand
GGTCGGGTCGGCAGAACATCGCAGTTCATCCTCGAGCGAGTGGCGCGCACGACTCTGGCGCTACTGCGTCGTGCGGCTTTCGTGGTCGAGGTAAAGCACGATGTCTTCGAGGGCTGTCAGGTCGATGCCGTGGTTGGCGGGCGCAGCGGGTCGTAGAGTCAGCTCGTACGTGGCTGCGATGGGTCGGCCGTACAGCTCGGTGTTGGGCGGCGGCTGGTTCGGATCCATGGGCCCTGCGAGGTTCACGCCGGCGGTGATCAACGCCCGGCGCTGGCCCAGCGTGTCTTCGAGCGCGTATTCACGCACCAGGTAGCGACCGTCCGGATCCCGCTCGGCGCAGCTGCGCAAGTAGGCCGAGCCGAGCTGTTTGAGCTCCACTTCCGGGTGCATCGCACCCAGCGAGCTTGCTACCAGGCTGACCCGGATGCTCTTCAGTCGGTCGCTGCACAGTGCGTGGTTGAAGATCGCCGCATCCGGCGCAAGTGACAGGTTGAAGCGCAGGCGCAGATTGCCCTGGCCGTCGCGGTTGTGCGGGTCCGCCACGAAGCGCCGAAACAGCTCTTCGGGCGTGTAGTCCTTGCCCGTTGCCTGATCGGTGATGGCTGCTGCGAGCCGGAACACGTCGTCCCGCAACGACAGGACGCTGCTGCGCGCCTGAGGATGACCAAACACGCCCACGTGGCCGTCGTACATGACTCGAAGCTCGTTGACGTACTGCTCGAGCTCGGCCACGTTGCTGCGTGTGAACAGCGCGCCGCGCGCCGCGTACGAGAAGTTCAGCTCGTATTCGAAGGAGCGCGTCAAGAGAAATGCCTCCCTGAGCGCGTGCTCGAAGGCGAGCCTCGCGTACTCGGATTCCTTGTTTCGGTGTATCCTAAAACCGGGGTCGCTGCGGGGGTCGCTTCCGCTTGCCGCCAGTGCGCGCTGGCGAGCAGCCTCGGCATCGATCGCGGCTTGATACAGCGACTTCAGCCGAGCGGTCGCCCGCGACGCATCCAGTGCGGCCAGGTGCTGATTGATGAACAGCGATGGAATCTCGAGCAGGTGATTCTTGATCACCGCCGCGCTGTTGGTCAGCGTGTCGCTGACCACGTTGAATTCCACCTGGGCACTCTCGCGGGCAGCGATGGTCCGCTTCTGGTTTTCGATCTCGGCCAACGAGACGCTGGCGGCGGCATTGGCGAAGCCGCCTGCGATGGCCCCGAACGCCGCCCCGGGATTGGGCACCGGGCTGGTCAACGCACCCACGAAGCCAAGATAGCCACCGAGCAGCGATTCACTCGCCTTGATCATGGCCGCTTCGTCGTTGAGCGCGGCGACCCGCGCGTTGTTGGAAAGGACGAGGAAGGCCTGCGCCCGGTGCACCTTCGCTATCTCTGCCGCGCGGTTTTCTTCGATCCGGATGGCCTCGTAGGCCTGCTTGATGTCGAGCGCCGCCAGCTTCATGCGCTCCACCGCAGCGGTTACCTCGAGCTTCGCGAGATACACCTCGCCGCTCTGTGCGCCGCACTGTTCGTACTGCGGCTGAGCGGCGGCGCCGCCACAGAGCGAAGCCAGCCGTTCTCCGTAGTGCGTCGCTTGCCCCTGGAGCTCGTTGCGCAACGCGTGCAGGTCCCGCTCGAAGCTGCGCCGGGACTCTTGCGCCGTGGCAGCCGCGCCCCTTGCTCCCGGCAGCCAAGTCTTGTCGAACTGCTCGAGCTGCGCCGCGAAGTTGTTGCTGTGCGCTCCCAGCGCCGGGTTGTAGGTGTAGGCGATGTGATTGTCGGGCAGACCCACGGGGTTGAGACCGGCGTGCAGCTGGCGCGCCTTCTCGGACAGCCGCGAGAGCGCCGCCGCAGCTTCGGTCAGCGAGATATCGGCCCCGGCCAGGCGACACAGCCACGCGACGACCGCGAGCGACAGGTGCGCATCCGAAGCCGAAAGCGCCGCCTGGATCAGCGCAGGCGTGGGATCGCCAAAGCTGGTGCGGTGCAACAGCTCGAGGTACTCGACCGAGGCGCGCGCGTGCAGAGCCGCCGCCGCGATCCGCCTCAGATCGGCAAACGCCGTGGTCTGGTAGTCCGCTGGTTGCGGGAGGCTGCCCGGTTGCTGCTTTTCCCGAATCAGGGGGACGGGCGCTGGCAGCATCGGCTACGCCTGAAGAAAAGCCCTCCCTACGCGCTCGAAGCGCCCGGGGTACGGCTGATCGACATCGACGGCGACGGGCTCGTGGATGTCATGCGCACGAGCGCCG
>JAKSBK010000466.1 GCA_022361155.1 Pseudomonadota bacterium | reverse complement strand
GTGCGCGACAACGGCTTCGTGGAGGTCCTCGGCGGTCTCGAGCCCGATCGAATCGTGGTCGCGGACGCAGACGAAATGGCGGAAGGCACGACGATACGGCCCGTAGAGGAGAAAGAACTCAAAGCGATGCGGGAGGAGCGACTGCGAAGCGCCGTCAAGCAGGAGGCACCGTGAAAGGGCCGTCGGGGTACGCCTCCTAAGAGCCATGAATCGCGGCAGCAAACTCGCTCCGGCTCTGATCGGTGCCTTCGTACTGCGTCCCGTGACAACGGCCATGATCACCACGGCCCTGGTCCTGTTTGGGTGCGTGGCCGTGCTGCGGATGCCCGTTGAGCTGCTTCCCAACCTATCCTACGCCAGCATCACGGTTCAGACGAGCTATCCGAATACCGTCCCGTCCGAGGTCGAGGAGCTGGTTACCCGGCCCATCGAGGAGGTGATCGGTGGCGTGCCCGGCGTCGTCTCGCTCGAGTCGGTCTCGCGCGAAGGACAGAGCGAGGTCGTGCTCGACTTTGCCTGGGGCACGCCCATCGGACGTGCAATGGCCGACGTGCGAGAGAAGCTCGACCGCGTGCGGCTGCCGATCGGCGCCGAGTCTCCGCTCGTGTTGCGTTACGACCCCGCCCAGGAGCCTATCCTGCGGCTGGCGCTGACGAGCGAGCAGCGAGGCGACGCATCGCAGCTTGCGGTTCTGCGCACCACGGCCGAGTACCAGGTCAAGCGCGCGCTGGAGAAGACCGAGGGTGTGGCCGCCGTGATCCTTCAGGGTGGCGACGAAGAGGAGATCCGGGTCGAGCTGAAGCCGGATCGCCTGGCCGCGCTGGGTGTTGCAGCGAGCGACGTCGTGCGTGCCATCAAAAGCGGCCACGTGAGTCGTCCGGGGGGCGTGGTCTGGGAGAACGACGATAGCTACTTGATCCGCACGGTGCATGAAGCGCGCAGCACGGAGGACCTCGGCGAGCTCATCGTGCGTGCCGAGGCAGGCGCCGAGCTGCTGCTCAAGCACCTGGCGCGCGTGTGGCGCGGGCCGGTCGAGCGAGAACAAGCCGTGTTGCTCGAGGGCCGCGAGAGCGTCGAGCTCAGCGTCTTTCGGGAGGGCGACGCCAACCTCGTTGCGACGGCGCAGCGGGTGGTGGCGCAGCTCGACTCGCTCGACCTGCCGCCTGGCCAGCGCCTGGTGGTGTTGAGCGATCGGTCGCTGTTCATCAGCGCCGCGATCGAGGAGGTCGTGAACAACGCGCTGCTCGGAGGACTGCTCGCTGTTTGCGTACTGCTGTTTTTTCTCCGAAACCTCAGAAGCACGCTGATCGTCGCGCTTGCGATCCCCGTGTCGCTGCTCGTCACGTTCGTGCCGCTACGCATGCTCGACGTGTCGCTCAACCTGATGAGCCTGGGCGGGCTGGCCCTGGGAGTCGGCATGCTGGTGGACAGCAGCATAGTCGTTTTGGAGGCCATCGCGCGCGAGCGGGAGCGCAGGCCCGGCGCTCGGCGCAGCCACTCGGCCGTGGCGGGCGCCTCGGAGGTTGGTGGTTCCGTGGTCACCTCGACGCTCACCACCGTGGCGGTCTTTCTCCCCATGGCGTTCGTCGAAGGCGTGGCGGGCCAGCTGGTGCGCGATCTCAGTCTCGCCGTCAGCATCAGCCTCGTGTCGGCGATGATGGTCAGCCTGAGCGTCGTCCCTGTGCTCGAGAGCCTGGGCGATTCCGTCGAAGAGCCCGAGACCGGCATTCAAAGCAAGACCGGGCGTTTGGCCGCGTGGATCGTGGCTCCCCTTGCTCTCTTGTGGAGGCTGATCCGCGTGGTGGTAGGGGTGGCTGCCATGGCGGCAGCCTGGCTGGCCCGTCCTTTCGCCTGGCTCTACGACCGAGCCGAGGCGCTGTACCCGCGGGTCTTGCCTCGGGCGCTCGAGCGCCGGGGGCTCGTGCTCGTGGTGGCGTTGGTAATCTGTGTGCTTGCCCTGCACGTTGCGGGCTCGCTGGGCCGCACGCTGATGCCCGACATCCATCAAGGCGAGTTCTACGTCGAGATTCGCCTGCCCCCGGGCACCTCGCTGGAGCGGACCGCGACCCTGACCCGGGCACTCGGCGGCGTCGTATCAGGCGACCCGCGCGTCGACCTGACATTTGCCCATATCGGGAGCATCACACGAGCCGGTTCCGCCGGCGGGGTGCTGCGCGGTCCTCATCTGGCCCAGCTCAGCGTGCGGCTGAAGCCCGCGACTTCGGCGGAATTCGAAGCCGTCGAAGACGAGCTTGTGTCGATGATGCAGCAGCGCGCCGATGCTGCCCGGGTCGAGCTTCGGGTAGGGCGGCCGGAGCTGCTGTCGTTCGAAGCCCTGCTCGAGGTGCAGGTGCTCGGCGAGCACCTTCCGAGCGCGATCGAGCACACCAAGGCGTTGACCAAGGGGCTCCGAGGGCTCGAGGCGCTTGCCGATGTTTCACCCGACCAAACCAGCGGGCGCCCCGAGGTCAGGGTCGAGTTCGACCGCCACCGCCTCGCGCTTCTCGGCTTCACGGTCGAGCAAGCCGCCGCGGCCCTGCAGCGAGCGATTCGAGGCGAGGTCGCGGGCGTGATGCACTTCGCGGACAAGCAGCTGGATATCCGCGTCCAGCTGCCCCGGACCGAGCGCGGCAACGTCGAGGACGTGGCGCGCATCCATCTTGGCATGGTCGACGACGCGCCGGTACGGCTCGGAAGCACGGCTGCGATCCAGGTGGCAACCAGTCCGAGCGAGGTGCGACGGATCGACGGCCGGCGCGGGCTTCGGATCCGTGCAGGCATCGAGGGCCAGGACCTCAACGCCGCTGCGAGCACGATCCAGGAGCTGCTGCAGACGCTCGAGGCTCCCGCGGGCGTGCAGTCGCTGCTTGCGGGACAGGCCGAGGAGATGACGCGCTCGCTACAGAGTCTGGCCGTGGCGGCCGCCCTCGCGTTGTTTCTGGTGTATGTCGTCATGGCCTCGGGCTTCGAGAGCCTGCACCATCCCTTCTTGATCATGTTCACGGTGCCGCTCGCGTTCGCAGGCGTCGTGTTCGCGAGTGCGCTGCTGGGCCATCCGATCTCGGCGATGGGTGCGATGGGTGCGATCATCTTGGGCGGGATCGCCGTCAACAATGCCATCGTGCTGATCGCGGCCGTCAACCAACGTCGCGGCAACGGCATGGACGTACACTCGGCCTTGGTCGAAGCCGCGCGCGTCCGCGTCCGGCCGATCCTGATGACCACCGCCACGACCGTGCTGGGATTGCTGCCCATGGCCGCCGGCCTGGGACAGGGCGCAGCGCTGCGACAGCCGCTCGCGGTCGCGGTGATCGGAGGCTTGCTGGTCGCCACCCCCCTGACGCTGTTCGTGGTTCCGTGCGTGTACGCGCTGCTGCCCGGCCGGACCCGCGAAGCGTGGCGAGCCGATCCGGTCACGAGCGGCAACACTGCTGGCGCGGCGTGGGATCAAGGCGTCGGGTCCTAAGGGCCCGCGGAAGAACAACTCATCCATTTCGCCGGTTCTGACCACCGCTGGCGAGGCGCGACCCAGGTTCCCATGACTTTATGCTGCTGCACCTCATGCGGCCGACTCAGCAAACGCCCTGAGCACGGCATCGGGACCCAGCACACGCGGATCGTCGATACGACCACGCCGCTTCAGCACCCAGAGCACAGGCTCGATGCGACGGCCGCTCAGGTCTGGACAGCGTCGGGCCTTGGCCTCGAGCTCGCCCAACGCACCTCGCGCCTCGCGAGCCGAACAGGTGAGCTTGACCTCGCCCACAAGCGCTCGCGACGGTTCGCCACTCGCCTGCGCTACCACGTCGAGCTCGATCTCGGTGCGATCATGGGCGCGTCCCCACCAACGACTCGCGGGATTCCACGTCGTGCCGTGAATACAGTCGCGCGCAACGCTCTGGCGAGCAAGATCCTCCCAGGCGGCGCCAAGAAACTGCGGCCACGCTCGTTGGATGCTCTGCATGACCTGCGGCGTTTGCCCTGCAGCGAGCCGAGAGCGGTTGGGCTCTACGAACCGGAAGTAGTAGCGAAGCAACGGGTCCGCCAAGCGGTAATAGGTTCGCTTGGTGTCTCGCAGCGAGCGCCCGAACGGAAGCTCTCGCGCCAAGAAGCCGAGGTCGATGAGATTGGCGAGCGTGCGCGCCAGCGAAGTTGCTGGCACCCCGAGGCGAGCGGCAAGCTCGGAGACGCGGCCACTGCCACCACCGACGAGCGCAAGCAGGGAGGCCGCGCGCGCGATGTCGCTCATGTCGTCCAGTAGCAGGCGCTGGGGCTCGCGATGCAGGGGGCCCTGGGGATCGAGCAGGAGCTCCTCCTGCGCATCCTGCGACGAGGCATAGTCCAGGGCCAGCTCCCAGTAGCGCGGCACGCCTCCCCACACCGCCCATTGCGATACGGCCTCGGCCGGGCTCGCGAGCCCAAACGCTCGCTGCAGCCAGCTGACGTCAAGCGGCTCGATGCGCAAGACCTCACGCGCTCGCCCATAAAGTGGCGCCGAGGCGTCGAGCACGAGTCCGTGCATCATGCGCTGGGACGAACCACACACCAGAAACTTGGGTCCCGAACCACCAAGGCCATCGAGTAGCTTCTGAAGCAAGCTCGGTAGCTCCGGTGAAGCACGTACCAGAGCTGGGAATTCGTCGAGGCAAAGGCATGTCCCGACAGGTGCCTCACGGACGAAGCGCTGCAGCAGCGACTGCCAGTCCGGGTAGCGCACCTCTTCGAAACCCGGCAGCACGCCGGCGATTTCCTCGGCCACCCCAGCGACGTGCAATGGAGAGTCGCGGTCGTCGCCAACAAAGTACGCGGACCTGCGACCTTCCAGTGCGCGCCGAACCAGCCGCGACTTGCCTACACGGCGGCGGCCGTAGACGCACACCAGCGCACCCTCGGTGGAGCCGAGGACCCGCTCGAGGCGCCGTAGCTCCGGCTCCCGGTTGAGAAAGTCGAGGCGCATCCGGGAAGAATTTATGCGGACAAGACATTATGTCAACACAACATTATGTTTGTGCATCATATTATTGTCTCCCCTCGGGGATGGGTGAAAACCCTCGCCTTCAGGCGAAGCCTGGCGAAGGCTTCAGGAGGCGTAGCCGAAGCGGACTGTCAGCGGCCGGACGCGGGCTTCACATACCGAACGCGGGCTTCACATACCAAACGCGGGCGCTTCCCAGCCCCAACCCGGATCGGGAGTCAATCCCAAATGGGCGAACACGGTTGCGGGTACCGCGACATGGCCGGGACCCTCGGCTACCTCTCCCTTGATGGCACCGCTGCTGCGGTTGATCATGGGAATGATCCGTTCGTCGTCGGACTGTCCACCGTGGCCCCCGGTGGGTGTGTGTCCGTGGTCCGACACTATCAAGATCATCCAATCTTCCGCCGCGGCGCGGGGACGATTGTTGACGGCATCTACGAATGCACCGATGTGAGCGTCGATCTCGGTGAGCTTGGAGCGGTACTGATCGCTGTTGGACCCGTGCGCGTGCCCGGCGCCATCCAGCTCGTCGAAATGCACGAACAGCACGATGGGGTCGGCGTTGTTGAGATGGTCGATCACCAGCCTGCGTACCTCGTTGTCGTCGGCGCCGATGGCTTCATGATTGGCATCGGTGACCATCCCGTCGTTGATGGGCCGCCAGTGCACGATCGAAGAACAAAAGAGGCCGGGCCGCACGCTGTGTAAGCGCCGGCAAAGCGGTAGGTGCTGGTCGAAGTTGTTGGCGACGAGGTGCAGGTTGCTCAACAAGCCGTGCTTGTCCGCCCAGACCCCTGTGTGGATGCTGGCCCAGCCCGGCCAAGAGGAGGTGCTTTGCTCGGTCTTTGTGCCCGGCACCCCGCCCGCAAAGGCGGTGTACGTGAATGCAGTGTTATCGGCGATCAGCGCATCCATCCTGGGAGTGTGTGCCCTTTTGATCTGATTGGAGCCGAGACCGTCCACACCAACGATCAAGACGTGCTTTTCGCTACCGCCGGCGCCGATTCCTGCGGTCCCGGCAACGCCCGTCCCGGCGCTGCCGGGGGATCCTGCAACCCCGGCGGCGCCCCAGGTTCCGCCGCTGCCCGCGGCGCCGGCGCCACCCGGCATGCCACCCGAGCCTGTTGGGCTCGCTCCGCCAAACCCCGGCGGCCCCGATCCACCGGTGCCCGAGCTGCCGCCCCCGCTGCCGGTGGTTGCGGCGGCGCCGGTTGCCGACGTGCCCGCGCCTCCAACAACGCCTGCTCCAGCCGCACCGCTGGAGACGCGACTGCCAGCGCCTACGCCGGCACTGGAGCAACCTTGTACAGCCGCTGTCGCAACCACAAGGCCCTTCACCACGCAACAAGCTCGGAAGCGCTTCACCATGTCGAAGCGGCACATGCAGGAGAACCTAGCCCAGGGCAGCTGCCACGCAAAATGCTCCCTTTTCGCACCAAGGAAGATGGCTGGGAGCCCCACGCTGCACAACGGTCCTGATTCCGTGATAACACAAAATTCGATCTATATAGAAACGATATTGATTTTCAATTTCTTGCTGCTAGACTGCATGTTGGAGGCTGTAGCCGATGCTTGTTTGCCATTGCCAGCGAGTTTCCGATCGCGTCGTGCGCCGTGCTGTGCGACGAGGAGCGATGACCTCGCGCGACGTCGCCCGCTCGTGCGGGGCCGGCGCGCGCTGCGGGGGCTGCAAGGTCCTCGTCCGGCAGATCATCGAAGCCGAATGCGCTCACTGCGCCTCCGGTCGGCCGTCGGGTCCAGGGCGCTAAGGGCCCGCCACAAGATAAACCTGCCTACCTCGCAGGCTCCAAACAGCGCTGGCTGTGTTGCTCCTGTGCGATCTGCATAGGTTGTTTCGTGGCGGGTCCCAAGGGCCGGCCCGTCCCAGAACAACTGGTCGAGACTGGAATGCTCGCTCGGGTGCCCGGCGCTGGTGGCGCGCTGCGCTTTTTTGGTGCGCTGGCCCGGCCACGATTGAAAGCTGCTTCGCAGGCACGTACCCTGCGGTCGCCCGTAACGCCCGGGCTGCGGGCGCGTACCGGGTAGGCACCGCTGGCCGCACGGATTACCCGCCCTGTCACGACAGCGGCGGGAGCATCATGCTTGGCAATCTCTCCAGGAACCTCGCGATCCTCGCCATCGCGGTGCTCGGCGTGGGCTGCGGGCCCGACCTGGGCCAATGCGACATGGCGCACGCGGTCAGGGTCATCTACGACGCCCAGGGAATGCCCTACCACGAGGGGCAGGCTATGGTTCACGAGTCCTGCGGCGGCGGAAATTTCTGTCATTCCGCTGCCCAGGCCGGGAAAAGCCGCCTGGGAGCTCCCGCCGGCCTGGACTTCGACGTCCGCACCCAGCCGCCCGGTGCGTCCCCCCTCGACGTGCAGCGCACACAGGCTGGAGCGGCTCGGGTGGGCGAATGGGCGAGGGCCATATGGGGCCAGGTCGAAGCCGACCTGATGCCTCCCCAGGGTGCTGGGCGAACGCCCCGGGCTCGAGGAGGCTGGCAGTCGGCGCAATGCCTCAGGCAGGAGCTGCCCGCGATCGAGACCCCGGAGGGCAAGCGCAAGCTGCGCAACTGGCTGGCTTGCGGTGCTCCCACGCTGATCACCCCGACGCTGATCGTTCCGCCCGTGTCTTGTCAGGGTGCGGGATTCGCAGCAGTCAACGCCATCCTGCAGAGCCGATGCAGCCAATGCCACGGCTCGGCCATGACGTCGGGCATGTTCGACCTCGAAGGCGACGATTGCACGGCATACCGCAAGCTGGTCGGCGCTGTGTCGACGAGCTTGAGCTGTGCGACGCGCATCTTGCTGGTTCCGGGTGATCCCGCCGCTTCGCTTCTGGTCGACAAGCTGCAGCCCTCCCCCGACTGTGGGGTGCGCATGCCCCTTGGCGGGGCTTTGCCTCAGGACCAGATCGATACCATTGCGGACTGGGTGCAAGCGGGGGCTCTTGCGCCGCCTGGATGCCCTCCCTAGCCCGCAGCGGTCACCAGCCTCCGGCCGCTGTATCGATTCGGAACCGCGTGATCGATTCGGAACCGCGTGATCGATTCGGAACCGCGTGCCCGATCCGCCCGCCCTAGCAGCCGCGTCCTCGTCCCGGCATCCTCCAGGCACCATCTTGTCGATGCCGCGCTGCGCGCGGTCGCGCTCGAGGCCTGCCCGGGAGAAACCCGGATCGGACTTCCGGCCGCGAGCCCTGGTCGACAGCTCGTGGTAGCTGTTGCTAGCCTGCCCGCGTCGCAGGCTCCAAACGCCGCTGGCTGTATTGCTCCTCCTCGAACTACCCGAAGCATTCCTCGTTGTCGCGCCTTGCCAGCGACGCCCGGTCCTCTGCGATCCGCACAGGCTACCGGGTGGCAGGCCTTAACGTGAAGCTGAGGCACGCGGCAGTGGCTGCCTTGGCGGCCGGGATCGTCTCCCAGCTGCTGAGCTACGTCGTGCTGTACCTCTCGCTGGGCGTTGCCAAGGAGCGTGCAGGCCCCAACGTCTCGGTCGAGCAGCTTCTGGGCACGTTCGCCGTGATCGGTCCGGCCATGTTCGCATCGAGCGCCACGCTGCTTGCCGTAGCGCTGCTGACGCCCATCGCGCGTGGCGTGAGGTTGCGCGATGCGTTGGCCCTGCGTTCCGCTCCGGTCGTGGTGCACCTGGCCGCAGCCGTCGGCACGCTCACGTTGGTGCCGAGTGCGGATCTCCTAATGACCTGGACAGCCCAGTGGGTGCCTGACGCCTGGAAGCTCGATTCGCTCCAGCGCCTGCATGAGCTGGCGCGCAGCCTACCCCTCGCCGGCGTGTGGTTGCTGCTTGCCCTGATGCCCGGGCTCGGCGAGGAGCTGCTTTTTCGCGGCGTCCTGCAGCAGGCGGCACGACGCGGGACCACCGCCATACTGGTTTCCGGGATCGGCTTCGCCCTGTTTCACGTAGACCTGCCGCATGCGGCCGGTGTTCTGCCCCTGGGCCTGTTCTTCGCATGGGTGGTGGAGCGTTGCGGCAGCGTTTGGGTAACCGTGACGGCCCATGTAATCAACAACTCCGTCTCGATCGCCGCCACACGAATCGCCGCGCTCGACATCGGCTACGGGACGGACAAGGAGATGCCCTGGCAGTGGGCTCCGTTTGGGCTGGTGCTCGCGGCGCTTTGCATGCTGGTCATCGCACGTGCCACGGGTCACCGAGCGCTGCCACGTTGGGCGCGCGCAGCAGGAGCGCAGCGACGAGAGCTCCGATAGATCTCCGATAGCTGGCGTCGATGATGACTCCGGTGCCCGAAGCGCGGATCGGCCACTGGCGCGAACACCTCGACCGGCCCAGCTCGAAGCTCGCGACCGATGCCGGCCGGGCGCTGGCCGGAAGGTCGCTTTCGTGTTTCCATGGCCCACCATGCTGGAGATCGACCTTCGTGGCAAGCGGGTGTTTGTGGCCGGCGTGGCCGACGATGCCGGGTTTGGGTTCGCCATTGCAAAGCACCTGTTCAGGGCTGGCGCATCGATTTGTGTGGGGACCTGGCCTCCTGCCTACGGCGTATTCACCAAACTGCTAAAACTGGGCAAGCTAGACTCCTCGCGCGCGCTTCCTGAGGGCGGCAGGCTGGAGTTCGAGCGCATCTATCCCCTCGACGCCATGTACGACCGCCTCGAGGATGTTCCGGACGATGTGAAGAGCGATCGTCGCTACCGGGCACACGCCGATTTCAGCATCGACGGCGTGGTCCAACGTCTCCAGGACGACTTCGGGCATCGGCCCGTGGATGTGCTCGTTCACAGTTTGGCCAACGCACCCGAAGTCAAGAAGCCTCTTGTGGAAACGAGCCGGCGCGGCTACCTGGACGCGCTCGGCGCCAGCGCCTATTCCTTCGTCTCCATGGCGCAGCGCTTCGCACCGCATTCGAGGCCCGGAGGATCGCTTCTGTGTATCAGCTTCATGGCCGCCCAGAGGGTGATTCCTGGCTACGGCGGCGGGATGTCCTCGGCCAAGGCGGCTCTCGAAGCCGATACCCGTGTGCTTGCCTACGAGCTGGGTCAGCGATTCGGGCTGCGTGTCAATTGCATCTCCGCCGGCCCATGGGCCTCGCGCGCCGCGAGCGCCACGGGCCTGATCGGCGCGATGGTCGACTACAACAGGCGCAACGCGCCCCTGCCCGAAGCGCTGACAGCCGACGAAATCGGTGCTGCCGCCGCCTTTCTGTCGAGCCCGCTCGCGGCCGGCATTACGGCTACGACGCTGTACGTCGACAAGGGTTTCCACAGCATGGGCATCGCCGCCGACGCCCTGCCGAAGAGCCATCGGCTCTGATCGTTTGGATCCGCGAAATGTGGACGAAAGCTACAGTGTTTGGGATTTTGATGGTGTCAAGATCGATAGGAACCACGCGCAACTAAAGGGTGCGACCTTCTGTGTATGGAACGACGTCTGGCACATGAAGCGTTATACCGAGATGGAGGTTCATGATCGCGTGCGACAACCCATGAAGGTTTTCAGCCAGAAGATGTGGGCTGCGGGCACGGAGCTCGACTACTCAACGTTCTGTGCGCTAATGGAGACCCTGGGCCAGGGGCCGGGTGCGCATTCTTGAGCCGCAGGACCCTGATGGGCTTCCGTCAGAGCGTAGCAGGCTGCCTTTTGCCAAGTATGAGGGGCTGGGCAACGACTTCGTGATCGTGGACGCTGCGGATTTGCCTGGCCCGATGAGCCCCCATCGGGCCCGGCGCCTGTGCAACAGGCACCGGGGGGTCGGCGCCGATGGCGTGCTGGTGGTGGCCAGGCGGGACGGGGCCGCGACCATGCGTGTGTTCAACAGCGACGGTTCGGTTCCGGAAGTATGCGGCAATGGCATTCGCTGCGTGTCGCTGCACCTGTACCGGCGTCATGGCTTCCGTGGCGAGTTCGACATCGATACGGATGCAGGCCCGCATCGCTGCCGCCTGCTCGACGCATGCGACGACGCGGCTCGGGTAGAAGTGCAGATGCGCTCGGCCTTGCTGCGCGTTACGTGGGTAAGACCACCGCAAGACCCCAAACACACGGCCGAACGCCCTGCGGAACGGAACGCGCCAGAGCTCGCCCCCGTGCTCGATCACGTGTTTTTCGTCGGCGGCACGAGCGTGCGGCTCAGTGCTATCTCGCTGGGCAACCCCCACGTGGTCACCTTCGATGCGCCTGAGCACCATCTAGCCAGCCTGGCGCCGCTCATATCGGAACACGCGCGTTTCGCCCATGCAGTGAACGTGGGATTCGCCAGCCCGCCGAGGGCAGGACGCATGAAGCTGCGCGTTTGGGAGCGGGGGGTGGGTTTCACTCAAGCCTGCGGAAGCGGCGCGTGTGCGGCCGCCGTTGCGGCCGTCGAAACCGGACGCGCGCGCCGCGGGGACGCTCTGCTGGTCGAGCTTCCCGGGGGCACGCTCGAAATCTGCGTGCGGGCGCCGAGCGACAGGATCCGGATGACGGGGCCCGCACGACACGTGTTCGACGGCAGCCTCATCGCTCCGGCGTGACCCGCAGAGCGCGGATCGCCGAGGCGTAGTCGCGCGCGCCGAAGATGGCGCTGCCGGCCACCAGCACGTCCGCCCCGGCCGCGATCACCTCAGGCGCCGTGTCGGGGCCTATGCCTCCGTCGACTTCGAGGTGAGCGCCGCCGCGCCTGCTATCGATCGTGGTGCGAAGCGCCGCGATCTTCGGCAGCACGGAAGGGATGAAGCGCTGCCCCCCGAAGCCAGGGTTCACGCTCATGACCAGGATCAGATCTGCGTCGTCCAGGACGTAGCGGATGCTGTCCTCCGAGGTGGCCGGGTTGAGTGAGACGCCGGCCTTCTTCCCCGCAGCCCTAATCGCCCGCAAGGTGCGATGCAGGTGCACGCTGGCTTCCTGGTGCACGGTGATGATGTCC
>JAKSBK010000465.1 GCA_022361155.1 Pseudomonadota bacterium | reverse complement strand
GCAGGAAGGCACCTACCCGCTACCCGAAGCGCAAGTGGACCGCTTCATGATGCACGTTCGGGTGGACTACCCAAACCGGGAGCAGGAGCGCCAGATCATGGAACGCATAACGGACCACGAGCTCAAGATCCCCGGGGCTGGAGCCGGTGACGGCTCACCCGGTGCCCTGCAGGTTCAGCGCGTGGTCACCCCCGCGGACGTTCTGCACGCACGCAAGACGATCGGTCACGTATACGCCGACGACAAGATCAAGGACTACATTATCGATGTGGTGACGGCCACGCGTGATCCGGCCGCTATCGGACTGAAGGACCTGCGGGACATGGTCGCCCACGGAGCATCGCCCCGTGCTTCGATCGCGCTCAACCTGACCTCCCGCGCGCACGCGTTTCTGAAGCACCGAGGTTTCGTTACGCCCGAGGATGTCAAGGCCGTGGGGCCTGACGTGCTGCGCCATCGCATCATTCGCACCTACGAGGCGGAAGCCGAAGAGGTAAGTAGCGACCAGATCGTACGCCGTGTCTTCGAGGCAGTGGAAGTGCCCTAGGCTCCTTCGTGATCCCCCGCGAGATCGTTAAGAAGCTGCGCAAGATCGAGATCCATACCGCGCGTCTGGCAAACAATCAGCTCGCGGGGGGCTATCATTCTGTCTTCAAGGGCCGCGGCATGGCGTTCAGCGAAGTGCGCCAGTACCAGCCGGGTGACGACGTGCGTTTCATCGACTGGAACGTCAGCGCGCGGATGAACGAGACCTACGTCAAGGTCTTCACCGAAGAACGCGAGATGACGGTGATGCTGCTGGTGGATCTGTCGGCGAGTCAACGTTTCGCTTCCGTTGCGCGGGCGAAGATCGAGACGGTCGCGGAGGTGGCGGCCCTGCTCGCGTTCAGTGCGATCAAGAACAGCGACCGTGTTGGCCTCGTCATGTTCAGCGATCGCATCGAGCGCTTCGTACCGCCCAAGAAAGGCAAGGGGCACGTGATGCGGGTGATCGCGGAGATCCTGAATGCCCGGCCCCAACATGCGGGGACTGACCTGCGGACGGCACTCGATCTGCTGGGTCACGTCGCCAAGAGGCGCTGCGTCGCGTTTCTGATCAGCGACTTCATCGCAGCACGCTACGAGCACAACCTACGCATCTCGGCCGCACGCCACGATTTGATACCTATCCAGGTTGTCGACCCGCGGGAGGAACAGCTTCCTGACCTGGGCCTGTCCTTGGTCGAAGATCTGGAAAGCGGTGAGCTCTACGAGATCGATTGCAGCCAGCCCGCAGTGCGCCAAGCCTTCCACGACCGCGTGCTGCGGGAGCGCACAGCACGCGAGCAGCTGTTTCGGCGCCTGAATCTCGATCATCTGACGATCTTCACCGATCGGGCCTACGTCAAGCCGATCGTCGACCTATTCCGGTTGCGTCAACGGCGCATGGCGAGGTTCGGATGAGGGGGTGGCCCCTGGCAACGTGCGTCGCACTAGTCGCTGCCTCGGGCGAGGCCCAGCAGGCAGCGCCCCGCACGCCGGCGCCCGCGGCCGCCGATGCACCACCCGACGCACACACCGACGATCAGCGCCAGACCGAAGACGCGCCGGGCGATCAAGGCCCTGCGGGCGCCGCGAGCGCGGATCCGGCGGGTCTGAGCGCAGCGCATCGACCCAAGCTCTCGTTGCAGATTCAACCCGAACGGGGCGTCAAGACCGGCGAAGTCGTGCGCGTGCTCGTAACCGCCGACGCCGCCCAGGGCGACGACGTGACGGTTCCCGAGCAGGATCTCGGCCAGTTCGAGATCGTCGACAAGAGCGTGCGCATCGAGCCGGCTGCCGGCGGGCGGCAGCGTTTCAACTTCCGCCTCGACCTGTTGGCCTTGTCGCCGGGCGAAGCCCGGATCCCGGCACTCGAGCTGCGGGTCGTGACTTCGGACGGGGTGGTCGGGAGCGTCTCGACCGAGCCAAGACCCTTGGCGGTCGGTTCGCACCTGGGCAACGAGCCCAACGCCAAGCTCAAACCGCCCACCAAACCGGTGGCGGTGATCCAGGACGACTACACGCTGCTGTGGGCCCTGGGCCTGGCTGCCGGCGCCGCGTTGGTGGTGCTCATGACCCTGCTCGGAGCGCGCTGGTGGCGGCGTCGCGCGCGACCTCCCCCATCTGCACCGCCTCCTGCACCGCCCTGGGAGACCGCCACGCGAAAGCTGCAGAGGCTACGCCTGGACAAGGCCCGCTACCTCGAAGGCGACCGCGCCGCCGAGTTCGTCGATCGCACCAGCGACGTGGTCCGCGATTACCTGGGAGCACGCTACTGCTTCGAAGGCCTGGAAAGCACGAGCGACGAGGTCATCGAGAAGCTCGACAGCAATCCAGGCCAAGGCGCGCTGCTTCAGGACGTCGTTCCCTTCCTGCACCGCTGCGACTTGGTCAAGTTTGCCAAGGCCGAGCCGGACGCGGACGAGGCTGATCTGGTGCTGGCCAAGGCCTTCGATATCGTGCGCTTCAGCACCCCGGACAGCAACCAAGACGCCAGGCAGGCGACTGCTGCTCCGCAAAGCGGCGAGGCAAGCACCAAGGGGCCCTCGGACGGTCCGCCACCGGGCGCAGGACCCGAGCCTGGTGAGGCGGGCGGCACGAGCCATGACCAGAGCGGTTCGCCATGAAGAGAGTGCTCACTCGCCTGCGCCCTATCCTCTGGACGGCGTTGATCGCGCTGCCTGTGGCATCGCTCGTTGCATGGAGCATCGAAGCGCTGTACGAGGTCCCTCTCCGAGCCGAGAATCTGCGCTTCGAGCGCCCCTGGGCGTGGACGCTGCTGCCGGCTGCGCTCTTGGTGCTGGCGGTGCGTGGCTACCTGCAGCGCCAGCGTCTGCCACGCCTGCGGGTGTCGCGCGGTAGTGAGCTCGCTCAGGCCCAAGCGACCGTCTCTGCTGCGCGCCGCCTTCGATTGTGGGTTAGCGATGGCCTCGCCGGAGCACGCACGGTCGCCGTCGCGCTCATGTCGCTTGCGCTGATGGGCCCGCAGAGCATCCATGCTCGAGACAGCACGGAGGTCGAGGGGATCGACATCGTGCTGACTCTCGACGTGTCGCTGTCCATGCAGGCAGCCGACATCAGCCCCAACCGATTCACGGCCACGCAGCATGTGGTCGACGATTTCATCCAGAAGCGGCCCAACGACCGGGTGGGCGCGGTCATCTTCGGACGCGATGCCTACACGTTGCTCCCCCTTACAACCGATCACGAGGCCCTGCGCACGATGATCGATGAGCTCGAGCTGGGGGTCATCGATGGCCGAGGCACCGCCATCGGAAACGCCATCGGTGTGGCGCTCAACCGCCTCAGGCGCTCCCAAGCGAAGAGCAAGGTTGTGATCCTGCTTACCGACGGCGACTCGAACAGCGGCAACGTCTCGCCGCTTCAGTCGGCGGACTTCGCGGCCAGCCTCGGCGTCAAGATCTACACGATTCTGATGGGACGCTCGGCAGACGCGCCCATCAAGCAGGGCGTCGATCTGTTTGGCCGGGCACTGTGGGACCGCGGCAGCTTCCCCATCAACCCCGAGCTGCTGCGCAGCGTCGCAGGCAAGACCGGCGGCGAATCCTTCGAAGTCAGCGATCGTGAGGGCCTGGAAAGAAGCTTCCACGTGATTCTCGATCGTCTGGAAAAAAGCCAGATCGAAGATGCCGGACGCGTTCACGGCGAGCTGTTCGGTGCCTTTGTCGCACCCGCGCTGGCGCTGTTGCTGCTCGAGGCGTTCCTTGGCACGTTGTGGCTTCGGAGGTGGCCGTGACCTGGCATTCATCCGACATGCTGTGGCTGCTCCTGGTGGTGCCTGTCGTGATTGCTGCCGGACTGGTTGGATGGAAGCTCAGGACCAACGCCGCCGCGCGCTTCGGAAAGGCGGCCCGGTCGATGATCGTCGGCCGCTCGACCGCGCTGCGGGCAACGCGGGGGGTGCTTCTGGTGCTGGGGCTGACGCTGACGATCGTCGCGCTCGCCAGACCGCAGTACGGCAGTCGGACCCGCATGCTGCGCAAGCGAGGTGTGGACGTAGTGTTCGTCATGGACTTCTCGAAGAGCATGCTCGCCCAGGATGTGCGCCCGAGCCGCATCGAGCGAGCCAAAGCCGAGGTGACCAAGTTCATCGGCGAGCTCGGCGGCGACCGCGTCGGCATCGTGGCCTTTGCGGGCGAGACCATGGAGTTTCCGATGACCGTCGACTACGCCGCTGCGGCGCTCTTCTTTCGCGAGCTGGGGCCGCTCGACATGCCCGTCGGTGGCACGGCCATCGGTCGCGCGCTTACTGCCGCTACCAGGCTCCTGCAACGCTCGATACCGAAGCACAAGGCTCAAGCTGCTGCCGAACGCTCGCAGGTAGTCGTGCTCATGACCGACGGCGAAGATCACGAGGGTGATCCGGTCGAGGCTGCCAGGGAGCTCGCACAAACGGGAGCCAGGCTGCACGTGGTGGGCATCGGTTCCCGTACGGGCGAGCCGATTCCGACCTACGCGTTGGACGGGACCTGGACCGGATACATGAGGGACGAGGACGGCAAGCCGATCGTGACAGCCCTGACCGCTGACAACGAAAAGCAGCTTCGTCGGATCGCACAGGCAGGCGGCGGCAGGTACCTTCGTGCAAAACACGGTAGCGTGGGGATGGCCAAGATCCGTCAGGCCATGACGCGGATGAAGCAAAGGGAGCTCAAGGCCCGACGAATCACCGTGCACGAGGAACGCTATGCGCTGGTCCTGCTGCCGGCATTCCTGCTCATCGTCCTGGAGGCGCTGCTGCCGGAGGCCTGGATCGGCAGGCGCAGACAACAGGGGCAGCCATGAAGGGTTGTGCGCTCGTGGCCGCGCTGGTGGCATGTGCAAGCCCCTCGACGGTACTTGCCTGGGAGCCCCTGCGCTCCTCCAATGCGCACGTCGAAGCCGGCAACGAGCACATGGCCGAAGGCGATAGCAAGGCCGCCCTGGCCGCCTATGATCGAGCCGCCCGCGAGCTTCCGGACCGGGCGGGGGTCCACCTCAATCGTGGGCTCGCGCTGCTGGCGTCGGGCGAGCTCGCCAAGGCGCGCCAGGCGCTGCTGCTGGGAACCGAACCGGGCGGCGGCAAGGATGTACGGGGAGCCGCCTATTATAACCTGGGCGTAGCTTTCTATCGGGAGGCTGAACGCAAGGCGAGCGAAAACGACCCGGAACAGGCCCAACGGCTGTTTCGGGAGGCCGCTGATGCGCTGGGTCGATCGTTGCGCATCAAGCCTGGCCAGGAGCACGCGGCCTGGAATCTGGAGCTCGCGCTGCGCCGCATCCGTGAGCAGCAGGAAAAGCAGAAGGAAAAAGAGCGGGAAGAAGAGCAGAAGGCGGACGACCAGCAGAAGCAAGGCGACCAGCAGAAGCCCGAGGACGACCAGCAAAAGCCCGGAGACGACAAGCAGGATCAGGACCCCCAGCAGCGGGAAGAGCAACAACCCCAAGAGCAGGATTCGCAGCAACAGCAACCGGAGCAGAAGCCCGAGCAGCAACCCGAGCAACAAGACGAAGCCCAGCAAGACCAGGGGCAGCAGGACCCAGCCAAGGCACCCGAACCGCAGCCGCCGGACGAGCCTTCCGAGACCCCGGATCGGCTGCCGCAGGAAGTGGAGAAAGCCCTGGACGCGCTGCAGGCGGGTGAGGACAGCCTGGAGCGCCATCGGGCACACCTGCGGGCGGCGCGTCAAGGACGCCGGGTGCTCAAGGACTGGTGAGATGATCCCGCCGGCCACACGACAAGCGCACGCGCGGAACGCACTCCGTGCGCACGCGGCATCTTGGGTAGGCTGCCCTGTACGCTGCTCTGGTCCGCTTCTTGCCCTGTGCCTCTGGCAAACAGGCTCGCCCGCCTTGGCTCAAAGTGCACGCGTCCAGATGCAGCTCGAACCGACACACATAGCGTTGGGTCAGAGCTGCGTCCTGCGCGTGCGCGTCGAGGTCAGCGACGGCGAAGCAGAACGCATCGAGCTGCCGTCGCTCGACGCGTTCGATATCGTCAGCCGCCAGACCTCGCGTCCCATGCAGTTCTCGTTTAGCTTCGGCAGCGGCCAGCAGCAGATGATCCAACGATCGTCGACCGCGATCCACACCTTCGTGCTGCAGCCCAGGGAGGCGGGCACCTATAGAATCAACCCCGCGCGCGCCTGGATGGGCGGCAGGGAATTCGCGAGCCAACCGCAAACGCTGCGGGTCTCGGCAGGACCCGCTCCGTACACAACGCCGCGTCCAAGCCAACCGGGACCAGGCCGGGGGCAACCGTCCGGCAGGGCGCGGCCCCGGGCGCCTGGCGCGCCACGGCTTCACGCCATCCCCGAACCGGCGACGCCCCAACGCACGAAACCGGAGCTCGACGGCGCGGTGGTCGACCCAGATGCTTTTGTGCGCACCGCTATCGATAAGGGCGAAGCCTACGTCGGGGAACAAATCACGGTAACCATCTACCTGTACCTGCGCGGTCCCCTCAGCGCCGCACCGGCTATAGAAACCGAAGCGAGTGTGGACGGCTTCTGGGTGCACGACCTGTTGGGACCGGACCGCCAGCTGCAGGCACACCGCCAGCGCGTGGATCGGCGGGCCTATCACGTATACGTATTGCGACGATTCGCCGCCTTCCCCCTGCGCAGCGGCGAGCTCACGATCGGGGCCATGAGCGTTCGGGTGGATCGCAGCTCGCTGTTCGATGTCTTTGCAGGCGGGCCGCTGCCCAGCCTGCGCCGTGCAGGGGTACCCCTGAGCGTGCGGGTCAAGGAGCTGCCAGCCCAGGGTCGTCCTCGAGGCGCCATCGGCGTGGGTCGTTTCTCCCTGGAAGCGAAGCTGGACCGCACCCAGGTTTCCACGGGAGACGCGGTGCGGCTGAGCGCCATACTGCGAGGCAACGGCAACCTGAAGGACCTCAAGCTCGCAGCACCAAGCATCGACGGTATCGAAGTGTTGGCACCCCAGATCCGGGATCAGGTACACACGAACAACGACGTCGTGAGCGGAACGCGTGCTTTCGAGTGGCTGCTGGTGCCCAAGCGCCCGGGCGAGCTCACGCTCCCGCCCTTGGGAGTGAACACGTTCGACCCGGCCACGCGGCGCTACGAGCGAGTCACGTCAAAGGCGCTTACCTTGACCGCGGCCGGCCAGGGCGTTGCTGCAGCGCAAGCCGCGGACGCGACCTTGGAGCCCGACGCTCGAGAACCGGAAGAAGGCGCGAAGTTCGGCCCGCTACGAACCCACAGCGCGCTACGCCGACATCACCGCCGGCTGCTCACCGAGACCTGGTTCGTTGCGTTGCTCGCGCTCGCGCCCGGCCTTTGGCTGGCCTTTACCCTGGGACGCCAGGCAAGGCGTTACCTGCAGGCGCGCAGCGGGCGCGCCACTCCCGAACGGCTCATCAAGCGCGCCAGACAGCGCTTGCGCGAGGCAGCGCAGCGAGCCCGAGACGGCCAGAGTGCTGACTTGCACGCCGAGGTCGGGCAGGGCCTGCGGGATGCCCTGGAGGCCCGCCTGGGCGAACCGATCGGCAGCATGACACGGAGCCAGCTCGCCAAGAGACTGGCCGAACGCGGTGTGCCCCAGGAACTGGCAACCAGCCTGATTCGCGAGCTCGAGCAAAGCGAGTTCGCGCGCTACGGCAGCGCGACCAACACCGCGGCCGACATCGAGCAGAGTGTTGGACGAAGCGAGGAGCTACTGTCGCGGCTCGAGGCTCTGAAGCCCCGATCCATGGAGCAGCGCCCGTGACAACCACGGCCACCGTCCTGGCGCCGGGCCCGGTACCACGGATCACAAAATCGATCCGGCGTCCGTACCGTGTACCCTCCTTGTCCATAACGGCGCATCTGCGCCGCAGTACCACGGCTCGGAAACTCGGATTCCGGGCCGTCGTACTAGGCCTTTCGCTCATGTGGACTGCGGTAGACCGACCCGCCCGCGCACAGAGCCTGCAGAGCCTGTTCGCCGGGGCCAATCAGGCCTATTTTCGAGGTGATCACAAGACGGCCCTGGCTCGTTACGAGCGCCTGATCGCAGCGGGCGTTCGTGACGCGGATGTGTACTTCAACCTCGCCACGATCCATGCCAAGGCTGGTAGCTACGGCCGGGCGATCCTGTTTTTCGAGCGCTCGATGCGGCTTGGCCCCGGCGACGAGCAAGCCGAGCGCGGGCTGGCTGCCAGTCATGCCGCGCTCGGCCGGCGGCGAGCCGAAAGCGCGGGCGAGGCTACGGTGCGCACGCGGCCGTCGATGGGTACGGCCATGGTACGGCCGGTGTCCGAAAACAGCCTGGCACTGAGCGTGCTCGTGCTCGAGGTCGCGTTTTTTGCAGTCTTGGCAGCTCTCGGAATCACCCGGCGCGAGACGCCGCGGGTAGCGCTGGGTGTGGCTGCACCGCTCCTCGGGCTCTGCCTGCTCGTTAGCGCGCTCGGCCTCGCCACCAAAGCAGATGCCTGGTCGCAAGGACGACGCGCAGTGGTGTTGCGCGAGCAGGCGGAGGTGCGAGAGGGCCCGGATCCTCGAGCCCAGGCACGAGCTCGAGTGCCGGAGGGCCGATACGTACGTGTTGTCGAGCGCGACAACGGCTTCGTCCGCGTGCGGATGCCAGGCGAGATCGAGGGCTGGATGAAGCGCGGAGACGTCGGGGACATCTGAATTCAACGCATGGAAACACACGAGCAGGCCCCTCGGGCTTCGGGTCGAGCCCTCACTCGCGACCCGCGTCAAGAGCGCCGTCCGAACCGGCGTCCAGGGGCGGACCGGCCGTGGGGCCGGCAAGACCTGCCTCCCCCCCGGCGTCGACGGCGCCCGCGTCGGGGACGCCCGCGTCGGGGACACCCAACTGTGGGAGCGCATGGCACTCGGAAGTGCAGCGGTCGATGCAGGGAAACAGCGCTTGCGCGCGAGTCCAGGGTTCCATTTGCCCTAGGAACGCACCGCAGTGTGCCACTGCGCACGGCATCTGGGTCTCGCCTGCACGCCGGCAACGGTGTCTAAGCAGACAGGCCATCAGGCGCACGCAGTGCTCATCGCACAGCAGCGTGCGCGCCGGACAGTCGTCGCAGGTGCATTCGGTGCAAGCACGAACGCCGCCTTCCCACGAGGACTGGCGGCATTCGTTCGGACTGTGTGGGGGCGCGGAGTCGGCGCCAGCGTCACTTGCAGCTCCCCCTTCCCCCCCGGCATCCAGCGCGGACGCGTTTTGTTGATCACCATCGCATGCGGCGGCGGCAAGGCACCAGGTCGCTACCAGCACGACGATTCGCAAATTCGGTCGCTGCCTTTCTCGGCGCATGGTGGCTCCACCATATCCTCGCGCCTGCGACGCGTCGAACCTGCGGCGCGTGCCCGCGCCCCAACTCATCCATTTCGCCGGGCCTGGCCACCACTTAGGGCCCGCGGAAGAATAACTCATCCATTTCGCCGGATCTGACCACCGCTGGCTATGTTGCTCCTCCTCGAAGTATCCCCAATACTCCTCGTCGTCGCGCCTCGCCAGCGGCGCCCAGTCCTCACCGAAACACCCGGGTCATTCTTCCGCGGGCCCTTACTGCAGGCTGATGCAGATCTTGCCGAAGTGCCTGGCTTCCTCCATGTACGCAAGCGCCTCCCGCGCCTCTTCAAACCGAAAACGCCTCCGGTCGAGGACCGGCTCGAGGCGATGCAGGTCGATGGCCCGCAGCATGTGCTCGAAGGTCTCGCGGGAGCCCACCATGACCCCCTGAAGCCGAATCTGCTGAAGGAATACTCGCGGCAGATGCAGCTCGTGTCGAGCACCTCCCAGCACTCCGATCAGGCTGATTTGGCCACCCACGGCGGTTGCGCGAATCGACTGCTCGAGCGTACCCGCGCCGCCGACTTCTATCACGTGGTCCACGCCCACACCGCCCGTAAGATCCCGTACCGCTTTGCCCCAATTGGGTGTGGTCCGGTAGTTTACCGTGCCCCTGGCACCGAGCTCGCGGGCGCGCGCCAACTTGCCCTCGTCGCTCGACGTCACGACCACCCGGGCGCCCAACAGGGTCGCAAATTGCAGGGCAAATAGCGCCACACCGCCTGTGCCTTGTACCAACACGGTGTCTCCAGCGGTGACGCTGCCAAATCCCGTGAGCGCGCTCCACGCTGTTACGGCCGCGCAGGGCAGGCTAGCGGCCTGCTCGTAGCTCATCCACGCGGGCACTTCGACCAGCGCGCGCTCGTCCGCCGCGATCAGCTCGCACAGCGTGCCGTCCAGGGGACCGCCCAAGGCGTCGTGCAGCTTGGCCTGCGTGGGCCTTCCGGAGGTCCAGTGCGGGAACATGCAGGTCGCCACCCGCGCCCCGACAGCGAGTCGCTCAACCTCCTCGCCGACGGCGACAACCTCTCCGGCCCCATCCGAAACCGGAATCAGGGGCAGCGGCGTGTGGCGCCCGTAGCCTCCGCCGACCATCACGAGATCGCGGTAGTTGATGGACGCTGCACGCACACGCACCAGCACCCGGCGACCTGCGATCGACGGCTGCGGGCGCTCAGTCAAACGGAGATGCTCCAGTCCAAACGCGCGGAGCTCGTAGACTTTCATGGCACCTTCTTGCGCTACCGCTGCCACGTCCAGTACCACACAGGAACGCACCATGCGAGCAGTTGCAGGCTACCTCGCGGGCCGCGATGCGTGTATGGTGCGACGCGATGCAGATCCTCTTCGTTGCGAGCGAGCTAGCACCCCACAGTGCGAGCGGAGAAACCGCCCAGGTGGTCGCCGCACTGGCAAAGGCGCTGCGGGCGCTCGGGCACGGAGTCACGGTTCTGTCGCCCCTCTACAGGAACGTGGATGCGGCGGGCCGCTCGCTAGCGCGCCGGCTGACCAACCTGAGGCTCAAGTTGGGTGAGGCAGAGTACACGTGCGAGCTCTACGACGGACGAACAGCCGGCGGAGTCGATCTGCTCTTTGTCGGCCACGCCGAGTGGTTCGCGACCCACGAGCCGACGGCGCCGGAAACGCCGGCACAAGCTTTCACCCGCACCGCCTTGCTGTGCCGCAGCGCCGTGGCGATCGCTCGGGATCGGCAGCCTGCTTTCGACATCCTGCATGCTCATGGCTGGGGCGGGGCACTTTCGACAGTCTGGAGCAAGCGCGATGACGAGCTCTCTCGGCTGCGCAGCGTGCTGTCTTTGCACGACATCAAGCAACAGGGACTCTTCAAGCAGCAGCAGCTCGTGGACATCGAAGCAGCACGCGAGCTTCTTGACGAAGCGTCAACCGATCACCAGCGACAAGAGGTCAACCTGCTCGAGGAAGGCATCTTGGCCGCAGATCGGGTGGTCGCCGGCTCTGCAACCCATGCCCGGCAGATCGTGGTGCCCGGTTGCGGGCAGGGTCTCGAAGGCCGATTGGCGGCACGTGGCAGCGACCTCGTTGGCATCGTCCACGGAATCGACGTATCCGTCTGGAACCCGGTGATCGATGCGCACCTGCCCGCTCGTTTCGGCCCAACCGACCTTACGGGCAAAACGCGCTGCAAGTTGACCTTCCAGCGTACCCTGGAGCTACCGGTAGAGGCCCAGCTGCCGCTGGCCGTGTTTGCGAGCGAAGCGAGCCGCGACAAAGGTGCCGACCTGCTGATAGACGCAGCCCCTTCCATCCTGCAAAACAACGTCCAGCTGTGCGTACTTTGCCCCGGCCACGGCTCGGTCGATCTCTCGCCGCTGGAGGCATTGCAGGAGCGCTTCGGCGATCGCCTTCGGGTCGTTGCAGGCGTGCGAGAGGCCCAGTTACGCCAGGCCCTTGCGGCCAGCGATTTCCTCCTGCTTCCGGCCCGCTACGAGCCTTACGGGCTGATGCAGATGCATGCGCAACGCTACGGCTCACTGCCCATCGTGCGCGCCACCGGTGGACTGGCGGACACGATCGTGGACTGCAACAGCAAGCTCGAAACGGGCAATGGTTTCGTGTTCGACGAGGCAGACGCCGAAGAGCTCGTAGCGGCCACCCGCCGCGCGTTGGCTTGCTTTGCTCGCCGGCATGAATTCGAGAACCTTCGCTGCCGAGTCATGCGCCTCGACAATTCCTGGGAGCGCCGCGCCCGTACCTACGAGAGCCTTTACCGCGGGCTCACGGCCAGTCCTTCAACCGCGTGACATTGGTCGATGATCGCGGTCGAGCTCGCGCCTTGATCTGCCAGTCTTCGCGGGGATTACGCTTCACCAAGAGCGCTGAATTCGAGACTAGTCTCTGAAATTGGTGAATTGCAGGGCGATCCCGAACTCGGTCTCCTTCAGTAGACGAATAGCTTCCTGCAGTTCGTCCTTCTTCTTGCCGGTCACGCGCAGCTGATCGCTCTGAATCGCCGTCTGTACTCTGAGTTTGCTGGCCTTGAGCGCCTTCACCATCTCCTTGCCCTTCTCCGCGCTCACGCCGCGCCTGAGCTTGATGCGGCGCCGCACGTGACCCTTGGCGGCTGGCTCGAGCGGCTCGGGATCCAGCACCTTGAGGGAAACAGCACGCTTGACCAGCTTCTGCTGCAGTACATCGTAGGCTGCTTGCAGTCGGCCCTCGCTACTGGAGCGCAGAACAAGCCCCTCTTCGGTCTTGTCGATGCTGGTCTCGGTCCCGCGAAAGTCGTACCGCTGCGCGAGCTCCCGCGAAGCCTGCTGTACCGCGTTGTCGATCTCGTGCAGCGGGGGCTCCGAGACCACGTCGAACGAGGGCATCGTCTACTCCTGTGTTTGCCAGGATACGCGCGTGGTCGCTCGGAGCAAGTCCGGGATGGGCACCGTGCCTCGCCACCGGCACACTCGCCGCAGGCACAACAGCCCAGACACTCGAATCGAGTTCCCGGGCCGTTGTACCAGCGGGGCCGCCGCTGCAGCCCAGGTTCGGGGACGCGCCTGCTGCTATGGGCCGACTATGGGCAGAAGCCCTGCTGATTCTCCGGCGTCTCGCAGCCGTTGAAAGGATTGCCGTCGCAGTTCAGCCAACTGCCGTTGCAATCGACCAGCCTGCAGATGCCGCTGACGCACCTGCCCGTACCGTTGTTGAAGGCGCAGACGTTGCCGCAGGCACCGCAGTTGCTCTCCTGAGTCATGAGGTTGTTGTTGCACGTGCCATTGAAGTCGCAGTCAGCCCGACCCCGTGGACACTGACCCGGCGGCTGCAGGGGAGTGAAGCAGGGCTGAGTCGACTCGCAACCGTTCTCGAAGATGCCGTCGCAGTCGAAGCGGTTGCTGAAGCAGTCGACGATCGTGCAGACACCGCTGATGCACCGCTCGTCTGCCATCTGAAGCGTTTCGCAGTTCCGGTTGCACTGACCGCAGTTCTGATTGCTGGTCAGCGTGTTGGTATCGCAGCTGCCGTTGAACGGTGGGTTGCAGTCGCCACGACCCCGAGAGCCTTGGCAGATGCTGAGGTGAGCACCCGGGATGCCGCCGAATCCGCTGGCACCGAACGTCCCGCCAAATCCGCCAAGGCCCGCCAGACCACCGATTCCCCCAAGGCCGCCGACTCCGCCAAGGCCGCCGATGCCCCCAAGGCCGCCGATGCCCCCAAGGCCGCCGATTCCGCCAAGGCCGCCGATGCCCCCAAGGCCACCGGCTCCGCCAAGGCCGCCGATGCCCCCAAGGCCACCGGCTCCGCCAAGGCCGCCGATTCCGCCAAGGCCGCCGATTCCGCCAAGGCCACCGGCTCCGCCAAGGCCGCCGGCTCCGCCAAGGCCGCCGATTCCGCCAAGGCCACCGGCTCCGCCAAGGCCGCCGATACCTCCGGCTCCGCCGATGCCTCCGGCTCCGCCGATACCTCCGATACCTCCGGCTCCGCCGGCACCACCGATACCTCCGGCTCCGCCGATTCCGCCGATGCCTCCCGCTCCGCCGATACCTCCGGCTCCGCCGATACCTCCGGCTCCGCCGAGCGTTCCAGCCCGGCCACCCACGCCGAGCGTTCCAGCCCGGCCACCCACGCCGAGCGTTCCAGCCCGGCCACCCACGCCGAGCGTTCCAGCGCGCCCACCAGTCCCGACGGTCCCAGCGCGCCCTCCAATCCCGATGGTCCCAGCGCGGGCTACCGTTCCCCCGGTCGGAGCCGGTGGCTGATTGCCGCCGCCACAGGCTACGAGGCCGACACCCAAGAGGATGGCCAAGAATGCTCGGTATCTATTCATAGTGATGAAGCCTATCCCTGTTTACAGCAGGTTTATGGGGATGTTGTGCAACGATTGGAGTCTATATTGACCCGAGTCGATGTACAATACCCCGCTACCGATGAATCGTTAGGATCCGTCCAGCCAAGGCGGGTCGACACCGGCCGCGCAAGAAACCAGAGGTCTTTGCATGCGTTTCGTTCTGGCTACCTTCTGGGTGGTGTTGTTAGCCACGCTGTGGGGCTGTGGCAAAACCGAGATCGCAGCCAAGCCCCGGACGCGGGTTTCGCCGCCACCGGTTCCAGAACCTGAGGTGATGGCCCCGGCGGCGCCGCTGACGGCTCGCATCGGCGGAGCCGTGGTGGCCCTTGGCAGCTACGGGGCGGAGCTGCGCCCCGCGGTGGACGGCTCGCTGCAAGCCATCGTATGGGAGGCTTCCGGCGGAGCCCTGCTGCAGCCGCAAGCCGCCCAGCTCACGTTGGTGGTGTCCACGAGCTCAGGGCCGGTAGCCGTTCCCATGAAGTGGGATTCCAAGCAGATGAGATTTTCGGGCGGTCTTGACGGCCCAGCAAAACTGGTCTCCGGTCCCCTCGAAATCTCCCTCGTGGCTGCTGGCGGCCACGCCCAAGGGCGCCTGAATCGAGTCGCGCTGCTGCCAGAGCGGCTGCACGGCGGCACCCAGCTGCTGGCTGGAGATTTCGGGGCGGAGGTTGCTGTGAGCTCGAGCGGCGAGGTCGATGCGCTCCTCGCGGACCGAACCGGGCGGGTGCTGGCCGGCGACCCGAAGCTGTCGGTTACCGCTGAAGTCGCCGGCTCGGACGACGATCCGCACGCCGTGAAGCTCTCCTGGAGCCCGCAACACGAACGTTATCGAGGCATGGTTGGGCCCGATGTGCAGGTCGCAGCGGGGCCTTTCAACCTCTCGATCGCCGCGGGGAATGTGACGCACGTTGGCAGCCTCACGTTCCTGCCACTGCGTGTCCCACCCCGTTTTGGCGGAATCGTGGTCGCGGCGGGCGATTACTCGGCCGAGGTGCTGTGTCGCCGCAACGGTCGCATCGAGGCCGTGCTGCTGGACAGTTCGGGTCGACCCCTGGCCGGGGAGTTCGGCGTTTCGGTCGATCTTTTGGTCGCTGGTCGCATGCGCTCCTTGCCGCTTTCATGGAGTAACAAGAGGCAACGCTACGTTGGTAGGCTGCGGGGCGGCCGCAAGCTCAACCCTGAAGTGTTCAGGATCACCCTTGGCCAGGGGGGTCACCGGTTCGGTGGTGGGGTCTATTCACTGGCCGAGCTCCCGGTGCCAAGGCCAAACCGCTGGGCAAAGGTCACACCTGGCGCGCAACCGCAAGTCACGACCCCGCGCAAGGTGGTGGCGAGGCGTAATGGGCGCCACGAAGTCGACCCGTCAGCGAAAGGCAAGAACGAACCCCAGCCCCTTGACGCCGAACCAAGGCTCGGCTCGATGCCCCCCCGGGGGGAAACCGCAACCCGCTCGAAGCGTGCCGCGAGATAGCCGACCGTTGGCCCCGCGGCGTGGCCCCCGATCGTCATGTTGCGCAGTGAAGCTCTATTTCGAAGAGAGGAAGGAGCCGGTCGGGAATGCTCGAAGACGGTCGATGGCCAGTCTGCTTGGCTCCAGCTGCTCGATAGAATGTTCCTGCATGCGGATCTCCCTGGATGATCAGGGTCGTGCATCCGAGTTGCTGAGCCGCAGTCTTGGCATGCTCGAGAAGCTCCCGGCCGTAGCCCTTCGCCATCTCGTCGGGCTCGACGAACAGGAAGTCCAGCTCGCACCTGGTATCGTCCAGCCGGTCGAGCCCGTAGAACCCGACGATCCTGTCTTCAGCGACTGCTACGAAAACGGGTTGGTGCATTGCGCGATCGGGCATTACAGTCAGCTCGGTGACGCACGCGGAGAGGAATTCCACGCTGTAGCCCCAGTAGCCCTTGGAACGCAGCGCGAGGGCGCTGAGCACGGGGTACTCGTTGGGCTGGGCTATGCGGATGACTGTCGATCGACCAGACAACTGACATTCCTGTGAGAAGCCCAAGGCGTCTTGACCGGCAATGATACGGGCATGGAGGTCGAGCGAGTAGCGGACGACGTTGGGTCATAGCGCCCGAAACCAACAAATCGAGCGCAACGCCCGGACGCGTAGGCACAAGGAGAAGACCATGTCCGTTTCCACATTGAAGGGCAGGAACGTCCCGGTTCGACTGTGGACGAAGCTCGAGGAGGTGGAGAGCTCGGCGCTTGACCAGCTCAAGAACATAGCGGCGCTCCCCTGGGTGTTCAAGCACGTCGCCGCCATGCCCGACGTCCACTTCGGAAAGGGCGCGACCGTGGGCTCCGTGATCGCGATGAAGGATGCGGTCGCTCCGGCGGCCGTCGGCGTCGACATCGGCTGCGGCATGGCCGCGGTCAAGACCAACCTGACGGCGTCCGACCTGCCCGACTCGCTCGCACTGGTCCGGCATCGGGTCGAGCAGGCCATTCCCGTCGGCTTCGCGTCGCACGACAAGGTGGTGAAGTACGCTGAGAAGCAGCGGCTTTTCAAGGAGTTCCACCTGCTCACGCACAAGGTCCAGGATCGCCTGGGCAACGCCCGCAAGCAGATGGGAACGCTGGGCGGCGGCAACCACTTCATCGAGCTGTGCCTCGACACCGAAGAGAGCGTCTGGCTGATGCTCCACTCGGGCTCGCGCAACATCGGTAAGATGCTCGCCGAGATCCACATCGGCCGGGCCCGGAAGCTCGCCCACAACGCGAAGCTGCCGGACCGCGACCTCGCCGTCTTCCTCGCCGGCACAGCCGAGATGGAAGAATACCGCCGCGATCTGTTCTGGGCGCAGCGGTACGCGCGAGCAAACCGCGAGGTGATGTTGAAGCTCTACGAGGACGTGCTCGTCAAGATGTTCCGTGAGGTTCGCTTCGAAGAGCCGATCACGTGTCACCACAACTACGTCGCCGAGGAGGTTCACTTCGGCGAGGAGGTCCTCGTGACCCGCAGGGGTGCGATCAGCGCCCGCGAGGGCGAGCTCGGCATCATCCCGGGCTCGATGGGTACGCGCTCGTACATCGTGCGCGGCCGGGGCAACCCCGACGCATTCCATTCCGCATCGCACGGTGCAGGAAGGAAGATGAGCCGGGGCAAGGCAAAGAAGCACTTTTCTGTCGACGACCTGCGAATCCAGACCGAGGGCGTCGAGTGTCGCAAGGACCGCGCGGTGCTCGATGAGATCCCCGGCGCGTACAAGGACATCGACCAGGTCATGGACTACCAGAAGGACCTCGTCGAAGTCGTCGCCGAGCTCAAGCAGGTCATGTGCGTCAAGGGCTAGCACCTCGCCTCGACCCTTGTCGTCGTATGCTAGCTTCTTGGCGCGATCTGCTAGTGACTCGGGTGGTGGGCAGCGCTAGGCTGGGAAGTACACAAGTAGCCCCATGTCCAGCAATACCTGGAATGTCAGTTTTCCGGCACGAATACGGCCGGCTCGTCTCGACGCTGTCACGTCGCGTGGGGGTGCAGCATATCGAGATCATCGATGAAGACTCGATGGCGAGCTCGAGCGCTCCGCGCTCGCGGCATCGAGGCCTGCGATGCATGCAGCTTTGTGTGCTTGCGGGGCTGCACTGCCTGGCGATCGGTTCCGGTTGCGGCTGCGAAGGCGATGGGGGCGATGCTTCGGCGCCCTTCCTGGTTTCCGAGCAGCTCGACCGGTTTCAGCTAACCGACAGCTACACCAGGGAGCGGTCCAGGTTTGCGGTCTGGCGCGGTGCTACGGGAACCGAGCGGATACTGCAGCAGGAGCTGCGAACCGGCGCGGATGCCACGCAGGCTGCGCGCTTGCTAGCGGACGAAATCATGCGGCTCGAGGCCGTCTACGCCGATGCCGTGTCGCCTTACCCTGGTCGGATCTCGAATCAGATCACGAGCACGGACAGGCTGCAACCGGAGCGCTACCAGCAAGTGCGGAGCGGCCAGGACTGGACCTACTACAGGCTATACGCAGGTGCGCGTCTCGCGTACGGCACGGCACCCGAAGAGTCCATCGGGTACCGGTCCGTGCTTGCCTGGCTGCATTGTAAGAAACGGCAGCGTTTCTATGTCGTCAAGTACTTTGCGCCACTCGGCACTCCCTGGGAGCGCATGGAAGCCTTTGTGTTTTCCCTGCGTTGCCCGTGACCGTTGGGAGACGTTGGGAGCGCATGATGCAAAACCACTTCCCGAATCTTCTGGTGCTGACGCTCTCGTTGGCAAGCTCTACGATGCTAGGTTGCCGGAGCAATGAGTCCGAGAAACCCTCTGGATCGGCCGCCGGCGGCCCAACCATCACAAAGGGTCCGGCCACCAAGTTGTACTGGTACCTACCCGACGGCATGCGGGCCGACCCAGAGCTGTTCGACATCTTCCAATGGGCACAGCAGGGGCGCCTTCCCAACCTGAAGAGGATGATGGAGCGCGGCACGTATGGCTTCTCGGTGCCCGCATTCCCCAGTCACACGCCAACGAACTTCGCGAGCCTGTTCACGGGAGCCTTTCCCGAGGTGCATGGCGTCAACGACGGACCGATGCACACCGAAGGCAACCCGCTCGGGCGTGTATCGGTTGGGGGCTTCAGCTCGCTGGCAAAGCTGGTCGATCCCATATGGGTCACCCTGGAAGCCACGCACGGCAAGCGGGTCACGCTCTTGTCCGTGCCGGGCTCGACCCCTCCGGAGTTGCGCAAGGGGATCACGATTCGGGGACGTTGGGGCGGTTGGGGCGCCGATTTTCACGCCGTGAATTTCCAGGACGGCTCAGACCAGACCGCGCGCAAGGAGCAGGGTCGTGGCGCACGCTTGTTCTTCTCTGGGCCCTCGCTGGCGAGCTACCCGGACAAGAAGCCGGCAACAGGCTGGACCAGGCCGCCCAGATCGTTCTCACCCGCGCTTGAAGTCGAGATGGCCGCGTGGGGAGCCAGCGTGCACGCCTTGCTGCACGACACGAGCGACGACAATCAGGTGAACTACGATGCCGTGGCGTTGTCCCCGGACAAGACGCGTGTCGTTGCCACGCTCACGCAAGGCAAGTGGAGCGAATGGCTGCCCGTTCGGCTGACCTGGAAAATACCAGACAAGAAGCTGGAGAGAGGCGTCGCGACTTCGTACAAGGCGAAGCTGATCAAGCTCGATCCGAAGGGTTTTTTTCGCCTGCGGCTGTTGTTCAACAACCTCAACGAGTTTCTGACCGATCCGCCGGGGATTGCGGTCGAGCTCGACAAGGCGGTGGGCCCCATGGTCGACTTCGCCGACAACTTCCCGCCGCAGCTGATCTACTTCCCGGAAGATAAACAGACCTTCCTCGAGGAAGCCGAGATGTCGTTCGAGTGGCACCGCAAGGCAGCACGCCACGTGCTCGAGCAACACGATCCCGACGTGTTCATCGGCAACGTCTACACGCCGAATCAGATGCTCACGAGCCGCTGGTGGATGGGCGGCATCGACCCAGCAAGCACCCGCTACGCCGCCACTTCGGAGATCGAGCGCGCCGAGCTATGGAAGGAAGTGCACTGGATGTACGAGAAGCTCGACGACATTTGCGGAGAGCTGCTCCGGCGCGCCGATGACCGCACGCTCGTGGTGCTCTCTTCGGACCACGGAGCTGTGCCGCTAAACCACTGGGTGCGACTCAACAACCTCTTGGCACGCGAGGGTTTGCTCAGCTTCAGCATCGATCCGGCAACGGGTGAGCCGCTGATCGACTGGGCCAAGACCAAGGCGATCTACCTCAAGATGGACGGTATCTACCTCGACCCGAAGGGGCTTGCAGGCGATTGGAGGCGCGCCTCGGGCCCAGAGTACAACGCGCTGCGCACACGCGTCAGCAAGCTCCTGATGAACCTGGCCGACCCCGACGGCGTGCATCCCGTGGTCAAGGTGGTCAAGTGGGAGGACGCCCAAGCTTCCCTTCGACTCAACAAGGCCCGTGTTGGCGATCTGGTCATCGCCAACCGCCCGGGTTACGGCTGGAACGAAGAGATGACCGGGGACCTTGCGCTCTTTTCCAAGCCACGCAAGTCGGGCTACAAGCAAGCGATCATGGCTGGGGAGGTCAAAGGCATGTGGACCCCGTTCGTGATCGTGGGGCCGGGCGTCAAGCAAGGTAATTTCCTGGGCACCACGCCCATTCAGATGGCGGATCAATACCCCACGCTCATGCACTTGCTTGGCGCAGGCGCTCCTTCGCACGTGCAGGGCAAAGTGATACAGGCCGCACTAGCCGGACCCTAGGGAGTCCAGGCAGGCGCGGGGCTTATCTCGGAAAGCCCTGTACGCGCTCCACACGGCTGACGTGGTAGCCGTGGAAATCCGTGCTGAGTTGATCTCGGACCGTGAACTCAAAGGCGACCTTACCCGTACGATCCATCTCGAGCACACGGGCCCACTTCTTGACGCGTGGGCTATACAGATCGTTCGTCGGCGGATCCGTCAAGCCGCCGAAAGCGATCAGGATGTTGCCGTTTTGAAGCTCGTTGGCGTCTCCCATGAAAGGCGAATAGCCCCGGAAGCCGGTAGACTCCCACGACTGCTCCACGAGCATACCGACAGGGTCCAGCTTGTACTCGACGGCTCGGCTGGCGGGTTGATCG
>JAKSBK010000464.1 GCA_022361155.1 Pseudomonadota bacterium | reverse complement strand
GTCGTCAGATGTAGACCAAAGAAGCAACGGGGCGCCGGCGTGGCTGTGCCCGACTGAAGTCGGGTAAGGAGTCGCCCGACGAATGCAGGATCCGCCAGGTCCTGAGCCGGCGGTACACAGGACATCCATCACAGGGAGCGTGGCGGCGCACAGGACATCCATTAAATGTCAGCTCAGGCGAGTCCGACGCGTGGCTGTCGGGATGGTCACCAAATGCGACGTCGTCAAGAAATTGGGTGTCCTTATTGCGTCGGGGTGAGCCATGAGCGGAATCCACGTCTCCCGTGCGTCGGCCAAGCGCCACAGCGCAGACATGACTGGCATTGAACAACCTCCCCTATTTTGCACCGGCATGTAGCTACGGACACAGCCATTCGAGCCCTTGAGCGTCTGCGGTAACGGACGCGGGTAGATCCGTGAAGCTGATCTTGGCGTCGGCGCTGGAATGCTTGCCGCCGCTTGTCGTCAGGGCTGACTTCGGGACGGTGGCTACGAAGTACGCGGCGGGTGCGGGGGAGCATGGGGTTGGCCAGCCGACGGGTACGGTCGCACCGTTCAGCCTGATTTGCGTGCCGCTGCCGGGGTGCGTGAGAAGCCCGCTCACGCCGATCATGGCTTCCGGCTTGCCGGGCTCCCGGCTCAACGTGATGAAGCGCTGGAGCTCGAACGCTCCCGCGATCCAAGCTTGCGACAGGGCCAGGCGATAGCTGGCAGGGCTCTTGAGCGCGTCCAGTACCGGATCGATTGCTGCAGCGAGCAGGGCGTTGGAGTCGTTCACGTAGCTGGCCGCCGCCATCAGGCGCGCTGGGTCGTCGGCCTGAGGGGCAGGGCTAGCAGCGGCGAGCAACACTTCCGCAGGCGGCATCTGCTGATTCTGGACGGCGAGCTCCCATCCGATCTGACCGCCGCGCCGGAGGAGAAGGCCTGCCAGCGAGCCGATTTGGTAGAACTCCGAGCCAGGGTCGAACGTGTCGAGCATGAGGAAGCCGCCCACGTTGTTCTGGATGAGGGTCAGAAGCGCTGCGTCGCTCTGCTGGCATCCGCCTACTGCGAGAGCCGCCATGACGATCTCGGCGTACTGGGCCGTGCCTTCGGCTACATCGAACGCTGCGGCCTCCATCAACATCGCGGGATGTTCCGCCTTGAGCCGCGCCTGCCAGAAGGCAGCGGCCGCGAAGTCCGTGCTTTGCGTGCGCAGGGCCTGCGCAAGCGCGTTGAGTAGCGCGTTTCGCAGATAGCGGGGCGCGGTCTCTTGTGGATAGGGTGTCGATCGACTCCCCAGAGCCGCCATGGGCCAGGAGGCCTGAGCAATGAAGTGAAAGCCCTCATGGAGCGTGAGCAGAACCAGCTGATCCGGCCAGCTGGCCCTCGGCCGCCCGCGCTCGCGAGCGTCGTCGTCCATGCGCTCGAGCCGATCGATGGCGACGCCCAACGTCGGATGCCCATGAAAAGTTTCGTAGTTGTAGAACTGCAGCCACGCAGGCGAGAGCCCACTCGCATCCAGCACCGAAATGCGCGGGGGGCTCTGAGGACCCGCGCTCAGATCATTCAAGAGGTAGGCCTTGCCCGTGCTTTCGGACACAAACAGGACTTGGTTCTTGCGATAGGCTTCCGCGATCCCCGGCCAGGCGCGATCTGGACACTCGAACATGGCCGCTGCCAGCGCAGCGAAAGCGGCCTGCACGTGTTGAGGCAGGCCAGTCGGACCACCCGGACTGGGAGCAGGTTGGGGCCCACCGGCATCGGGCGCGGGCGGAGGGAACGCCGTACCGGCGCCTGGGCTTGGCGTCGGCGCTGTCGATCTGCCTGCCCCCGCGCCAGCGGGGACCGAATCCGTGGCCACGCCGTCGCAGGAGGCGAGGCCGTACAGCATGCAGAACGCAAGTGCCGTGATCCGTAACGGTTTGAACATGGATGACTCTCCCGACTCCTTAATCGCCACCAAACTGCCCAAAGCTCGCAAAAAGCGACTGCCCTGACAGGTTTTGTGAAGCGGATGGCGTAGCTTTGTACGAATTCAGCGCACTCAGAATCCCATCGGTCCGATCCTCATGGATCGCAGTGGCTATGTTGCTCCTCCTCGAAATATCCCCAATATTCCTCGTCGTCGCGCCTCGCCAGCGGCGCGCAGTCCTCACCGAAAACACACGAGCTATTCTTCCGAGGGCCCTTAGGAGGCGCGAACTAGAACACCCCAAGAGCAGGGAATAGCCACAGCAGAAAGAAGCAGATCAGCGCGCACCCCGTCAGATCGAACAGGAGGCCGGTCTGGATCATGTCTCGGAGCTTCACCCGCCCAGTCCCGTAGACGATGGCGTTTGGTGGCGTCGAAACAGGCAGCATGAAGCCGTAGCTCGCGCCTACTGCAGCGGCGACAACGAGGGGGAGGATAACCTCCGGCGCGGCCGTGCCAAAGCTGGCGAGCAGGACCGGTACGACGATCGACGTGGAGGCCGTGTTCGAGCTCAGCTCGCTCATGACGATCGAGAAGGCGACGGCGGCAGAGCCCGCGATCAACAAGCTGGTGCCAACGTTGGCAAATGCCAGTCGACCCATCTGCTCGGCAAGGCCCGATCCCATCAGTACGCGCCCCATGCACAGGCCCCCTCCAAACAGGAGGATGGTCCCCCAGTCGATCGACCTGACGTCGTCCCATACCAGGTTGCGCTGGCGGTGCTCGCCCGACCGGTACGAAAGGCAGAAGAGCAACACAGAGCACAGCAAGGCTACTACACCCATGGGCAGACTCCGCGATAGCAAGCTGGCCGCTGCGGCGTCCGCCAACACGGCCTTGCCAAGTCCGGGCAACAACCAAAGGACAATGGCCAAGCCGAAGCACAAGCCTACCTGCAGCTGCGCCGCGCTGAGGGCCCCCATCGCATCCAGCCTTTGGCGAAAGACGTTGGAGACATCCTCGACGTGCACGTCGGGAAGCCTGAATTTCAGCGACATCAACGCTTGTAGCGCGATCAACATGAGCAACGCGATCGGCAGGCCGAACACCATCCAGTCGAGGAACTCGATGTGCACACCCTCTTGCGCCAGAAACTGGATGGCGAGCAGGTTGGGGGGAGAGCCCACGGGCGTGGCAATGCCCCCGATGCTGGCCCCGAAGGCGGCGGTTAGCAGCAGCCGCGTGCTGAAGCGTTCAGCGTCCTCACTACTGGGCAGCGCATCGCGCAGGGTCTCCACGATACCCACGGCCAGCGGCGCCACGATCGCACAAGCAGCCGTGTTCGAAATCCACATGCTCAACGCAAACGAGACACCGGATACCGTCCAGCACACGGACGAGAGTGAGCGGAAGAAGGTCCGCCGGCTCAGAATCATGTACACCAGCCGCCTGTCCCAGCCGTGCTTCTGCATTGCCTTGGCCAGAAAGAAGCTCCCGACAAAGAGAAACAGGATCTGGTTTCCGAACGGAGCGAAGGCCTGTTGAACGTCGAGTGCCCCATAGAGAACGGCGAGCACAGGGACGAGCAGACCGGTCACTGCCAGCGGTAACAGCTCGGTGAACCACAAGACAACGACCGTCAGGAAAATGGCCAGCGACCCGTCGCTTCTTCCGGCGAGGCGCTCGCAAACCAGCGGGACCGCGAGCGCGAGCGCGACCCAGATTCCGACGCCGCGGCTTGCGACGGTTTGTGGCACGATGCCGCTCACGCTGTTCGGAGCATAGCCGAAGCAGCTACCAGCTGCAGGAATGAGCCGTCCGATGGGCCGGAAGCTGCTGACCGGATTGCTGGAGCGCCTCCCTGTCGACCTTGGGCTGCTCCGGCCTCACCCCACCGCCAGACCGTGCTCCTTTGCCAGCGCCTCGTTCTTTGCCTGCGCCGCCCGCAAGGCGGGGCGCTCCGACAAGCGTCCGACGTAATCCACGATGCGGGGACGAGGCTCGAGCATCTTGAAGTGAAGCAGATAGCGTACGGTACCGCCGAAGATCACGTCTGCCATGCTGAAACGTTCCCCCAACAGCCATGGACCCTCGCCGATGGCGTGCTCCACGCTGTCGAGCATTGATTCGTACTCACCCCAGCCGGCCGATTCCGCGCGGTACTCCCAGCTGGCGCCCTTGGCATACGCGGCCGGTTCGATCACCGAAGGCGCGAAGAGGCTCCAACGCAAATAGGTACCGCGCGCTGGATCGTCCATTGCCGGAGCAAGCGTCCCGTAACCGTAGCGATCCGCCAAATACAGACCGATGGCCGCAGCTTCCGTGACCACGATGTCACCGTCCACCAGGGTGGGCAGTTTGCCCATGGGGTTCAGCGCCCGAAAGCTGGAGGCCCGCTGCTCGCCAGCCTTCAGGTCCACGAACCGAAGCGTGTACGGCAGCTGCAGCTCCTCGAGCATCGCCAACACGCCTGCCGCACGAGTGAAGGGGTGGTGGTAGAGTGTCACGGATTTGGACTCGCCGCTCATGAAGGCGAGCGTAGTAGCGGCGAGTGCCAATTTCCAGGCCCGCGCAGCGCTTCGCGAGTTTGACGTCCTGGTATCGCCATCCGCTGAGGAGGTGCGCAGCCAGTCCTTCACCGGGCGCAGCGCTTCGCGAGTTTGACGTCCTGGTATCGCCCGTTCCGGTATCGCCCTTGGCCGGAGCAGCTGCCCGTTGCCGGTGCAGATTCAGTTGTACGAGGTGTACGAGCCCCCATTCGATAGCGCGAGGGCTTCGAGGAACTCACGCGCCTGGTCTCCGCCAACGCCAACGTTCGACATGGTGAAGGAGCTCGCTAACCCCTTGAGATTCCCCATCTATCCTGGAGCGGGCAATGGGACTCGAACCCACGACCTACAGCTTGGGAAGCTGTCACTCTACCACTGAGTTATGCCCGCAACAGGCTGGGATTGTTAGCGTTTGCGGGGCGGCCCGTCAAGCATTGGAGTGGGCGCTTCAGCTCCATGGCCGCCCGGGACAAGGCCGCGAAGGTCCGAGTAGCGTCGGTCCAAAAAGCGCTATAGTGCGTTGCTACGATGCGGAGGTAAGCCACGTGCGACGCGTACTCGTCACGGGTGCCAACAAGGGAATCGGCCTGGCTATCGTCGAGGCCGTCTTGGACAACCAGGCCGATGCGTTCGTACTGCTTGGCTCACGCAGCGCAGAGCGAGGCCGGGCCGCGGTTGCCGGCCTCATCGAGAAACGTCCGTCGTGGGCAGACCGCCTTCAGCTGCTGGAGATCGATGTAGCGAGCGATGCCTCCGTCGCTCGGGCCGCCGGGGAGGTCCGCCGCCGCTTCGGTGTCGAGCCAGAGCCCCTGTACGGGCTCGTCAACAACGCCGGGGTGGGGTTCCGGTCGCAAAGCCTGCGCTCTACCCTGGAGGTGAACACCTTGGGGGTCCAACGCGTCTGTGAGGCCTTCCTGGCGCTCATGAATCGAAGGCAGGGACGCATCGTCAACATCACGTCTGCGTCGGGACCGAACTACGTTTCGGACTGCAGCCCAGCGTGGCAACGTTTTTTCCGTGACCCTCGGATCGAGCGGACGGCCTTGCAGAGCCTGCTCGACGATTGCTTCAGCCCGCAGGACCTATCCGCCAGGGGGCTTTCCGGCGCAAACCCCTACGGCCTGTCCAAGGCATGCGCCAACAGCTACACGATGCTTCTGGCCCGGGAACACCCCCATCTGCACATCAACGCTTGCACGCCGGGCTTCATCGCCACCGACATGACGCGGCCCTACGCCGATTCCCAAGGCGGATCGCCCGCGGAGCTGGGGATGAAACCGCCAGCGGAGGGCACGCGCGCGCCCTTGCATCTACTTTTTGGGAAACTGGAGGGTAACGGTCGCTACTACGGCAGCGACGCCCAGCGCAGTCCGCTGCACCGCTATCGGGCCCCGGGCACGCCCCCGTATTCGGGGGACTGAGCGAGCGTACCGCCGCAATTGCCTTGAAATGCCAGGTACCCGGCTGCTTCGTGAGCGACAGCCCCCAGCGTGTCGCTATAGCCTAGGCTAATCCCGGCTGCTCATGAGCAGCTGCAGCAAATACCAGAACAGCAGGGCGATCGACGCGAACAGCTGCAGGGAGGCTCCAACGTAGCGGCTTTCGGGATAGTGGTAGAGCACGTTCGAGGTGTCGTAGAGGATGGCCGCGCCTGCAAAGGCGATCATCCCGATCGTGAAGAAGATACCCAGACTGAAACCGAACAAGGCCCCGGCCACGATCAAGCCCAACGCGCACAGGGCGACCCAGCGCAGTATACCTCCCAAGAACGAGAAATCCTTGCGAGTCATTACGGCAATCGCGGTCAGCCCGGCAAACCCGAGCACCGTAAGATAGGCCGCGTTCTGAATGACCCCGCCCCCGGCCGAGAACTCGGCGACGTACAGCAGCGGCGCGAATACGATGCCTTCGGCAGCTACGAACCCGCCCAACGCAGCATACTGGGCACCCATCGACGCCGAATTGTGGGCAACTCGGCTCGCCAGCCAGCTCACGACCATGAAGGCGCCCAGCCACAACAGCCAACTGCTGCCCGCCATGAGCTGAAAGAGGCGCGCGGCGAGGCCGGTCTTGAACAAGGCAACTTCGAACAGCGTGAAAGCGACGATTGCACCAAACAGGTGCCCGTAGGTTCGGTTGATGAACCGCGCCCGTGTATCGATGTCGACCGAAGCAACAGCGGGAGCGCTAGCGATGCCGTACGTCATGTCCCAGTCCCTTTCTGCGGGCTGCAGGGGAAGATCATCGGGCTGCTGGCAGCAAAGGTCAAGCCGGCAGGCAAACCGATCATCGAGCTTGCCAGGGTTCAACCGCGACCGACTCGTTCTTGCCGCCGTCGTGGTGCGCGTAGGTAAAGCCCGCCTTGATGCTGGACGCTCCGACGGCTCCATCGGCGCGCAGCGCGAGGTAGGCCACCTGCAGCCCGCGCGCCTCGGGGTGTTTGCGCAGGATACGGCCTACCGCATCCTGGCAGGCCACCGCGGGCGACATCCCGCGGCGCATGTTCTCCACCACGACAAAGCTCCCGCAGGTCTGCAGCACCTCCTCGCCCACTCCGGTAGCGACCGCCGCCCCGATATCCTGATCCACGAAGGCGCCCGCTCCGATGATCGGAGAGTCGCCAACGCGACCAGGCAGCTTCCAGGCGAGCCCCGAGGTCGTACACGCGACCGCGAGCCGCCCTTCGGCGTCGAGAGCGCACATCCCGATCGTATCGTGCCCCTGCTCGGAGGGGTGGGGCGCGCTCCGCGCCCGCTCCTTGGTCCACGCCTCTTTGGCTGCTTCGGTGAGCAGCTTGGTCCTGTGGAATCCCTGCTCCAACGCGAAGCGCTGGGCGCCAGGCCCCACCAACAGCACGTGGCGGGTCTCCTCCATCACTTTGCGTGCCACGGAAATCGGGTTCTCGATCTCCTCGAGCGCAGCCACTGCTCCGGCGCGCGCGCTCGGACCGTCCATGATGCAGGCGTCCAACTGAACGACACCTTCCCAGTTGGGATACCCGCCCTTGCCAACGGAAGTGACGGCCGGGTCGCTCTCGGACACCCGCACGCCCGCCTCGACGGCATCGAGCGCCGAGCCGCCGCGCAACCGATCCGCCGCCGCCTCGTTCGCAGCGAGACCATGGCGCCAGGTCGAAACCACGATCCGGCTGCCCTTCTTTGCGGGCACGCCCCGGTGTACAGGTGCCCGTGCCTTGTGCGGATCGCGCTCGGAAGCCTGATCGCGCTTTTCACGGTTGCAACCCGCTACTTGAGCTCCAGCGGCCAGGCCAAGCGCCGTCACCGAACCGCTCCGCAGAAACTGTCGACGTTCCATCGCATCCTCCTCGCGCCGCCCTGGCGACGGTCGAGCGTACTCGTTAACGCGCACCGGTCATCGCTCAACTCGAAGCCAATGGATGCTCATCGAGACCAGCCTCCGCCCGCCGTGCCAGGCGTTGGCGCACCTCGGTCTCAGCTGCGAGCTCTCCCTCGCTCACGGCAACTACGGTAGCCACCATGCAGTCACCGGTCACGTTGCAGGCGGTCCGGCACATGTCGAGCACCCGATCAACCCCGAAGATAATAGCGATTCCGCCGGTCATTGCACTGGTGGGCATTCCGACGCTCTGCAGCACGATAACGAGCATGATGAGACCCAGACCCGGCACGGCGGCCGTTCCAATCGAAGCCAGCGTGGCGGTGAAGACGATGGTGAGTTGCTGGGGGATCGAAAGATCCATCCCGTACAGCTGGGCGATGAACGTCGCAGCCACGCCCTGATACAACGCCGTGCCGTCCATGTTGATGGTCGCACCCACGGGAAGGACGAAGCTTGCAACGTCGTCCGAAGCCCCCAGGCGGTGCTCCACGCACTCCATGGTGACCGGCAACGTGGCCAGGGAGCTCGAGCTCGAAAACGCCAGCAGCTGAGCCGGCGCAATGGCACGAAAGAAGCGACGCATACCCACTCTTGCGAACAGGCGCAAGGCCAAGGGGTATACGCCCAGCACCATCAGCAACAGGCCACCCATCACGACCAGGCTGTACACGATGAGCGCCCCCAGGACGTCGAAGCCGAGCTGCGCCACGACCCTGACCACGAGCGCGAAGACCGCATAGGGCGCGATCAGCATGATGATCTCGACGAGCTTGATGATGACGCTGGTCATGCCTTCACACAGCCGGATGATCGGCGCAGCCTTCGCCTCCGGAATCAGCGTGAGCGCGATGCCGATGAGCAGGGCCGAAACCACCACCTGCAGCATGTTGCCCTCCGCGAGTGCTGCGAAGGGATTGGCGGGAACCATGTCGAGGAACGTTTGCCACAGGTCCTTCGCGACGGCGGCCTCGATACGATCCGCCACAGCCGCCGTGGAACCCTTCGCCAGCGTGTCGCGCATGGCCGCCGGTACGAACCCGCCGGGCTGAACCAGGTTGGCGATCGCGAGACCCGAGCTGATGGCCACCGCCGTGGTCATCAGGTAGATGACCATCGTCTTGGTACCGATTCGGCTGAGCTTGGTCAGGTCGTTGAGGCTTGCGGCGCCCCCTACCAGAGAAAAGAGCACGATGGGAACGGCTATGAAGCGCAACGCCTGCAGAAAGAGATCCCCCACGAAAGCGTTCAACGAAACCAAGAAGTCGACAGCTGCTCGGCCGGCCCCTTCACCGGCCGCCTCAACGAGGGGCGGGCCCGCGACGTTGAGCACGGCGCCTAGCGCCACCCCCAAGGCGAGCCCGATCAGGATTCTCCAGTGCACAGCCACGCGCTGCTTCCTGGGCTGTGGCATGCTACAGGACGACCTCCCGCAATCGTGGCAGGTAGAGGGAATTGAACAGCAGCTTGAAGGTCCGGTGCGGCTGGGCCCGATGTTGCGCGCGGAAGCCGATCAGAACCACCCTACCCTTGCCGACCCTCAACTCCACGACGGCGGCCCGCCGCTCGAGCAGCTTTCCACCCTTGAGGTATCCGCTCACCAGGATGTCCCGCTCGTCGCCGGGATAGCGCGCAACTACGCGCCGCCGAAAGCCAGCGTGCGGTATGAACGTTCTGAAAGCCGGCGAGGTGGCGAAGTAGCCGGCTTCCTTGTTGCGCATGCCGAATCCCAGCGGATGGGTCGTGTCAACCAGCAGCCGGAGCATGGATCCGGGACAGTGGAACTCGTCTCGGGCGACACCGTCGAGCGCGTTTACGACGGGCAGCTTGAGCAACTGGATAAAGTACTCGGTGGAAGAATCCAGCGCGACGAGCGTTCCGCCCCGGCGGATCCAGGCCGCTATCTTCTTGCCACCTGGCCTTTCCAGTTTTCCGTTCGCGTCGCCATCGATTCCACCGGCGTAAGGGGGTGGCAGCGGAGTCCAGCGACGACGCCGGCGCTCGCAACGCGGATCGGCCTTGCCCTTGCAGTCCAGCTCTCCCATCGCGATGATGTGGCGGTTGACGTCGGGAAACAGCAGCACATCGACACCCTTGCCGAAACCGCCGCCGCGGAATGCCGCGTTGTCCAGGGTAACGAAATCGAACTCGTACTGCTCGAGCAGCCACCGGGTCCAGCCCTCGTCCATGCTCGCAACCCAGGGCTTGTACAGGCCGACCCGGGTCCGGCCGACCGCGTAAGCCGCTCCGGTCGGTTTCTTCGCCAAAGGCTTGATCCGCAGCGACAGTCCGCTCGCGAGCTCGGCCAGCGCCTGCCGCGACAGCCCTTCGGGCGGCAGATAAACCTCACCGACCGCGCCACCCGCGGGGGCTTGCTTGAGCCAGTAGGCCTTGCGGCGCTGCTTGAGCAGGCGATTGAGCGCGGTGAACACGGTGTCCGCCGCGTGCGATATCAGATAGCCCCCGGGTCCCGACGCGAGACGAGCCGGGGCGGTCGAGTCTCGCTTGGGCGCCAGCTTGGCCTCGACCGGAGAATCCGCCTCCACGACGTCCACCCCCATCAGGATGGGCAGCGACCAGGCCGTCACGTCGTAGGGAGGAATGACGGGACCGCCCGCATAGGGCACTACCTCGGGATAGCGCTGCGGTCGCAGCATCGTGAGGAGAAAGGCGCGGTAAGGCTGGGCCGCCGGAATCACCGGCGTGCCCGCAGGGTAGCTGGCCGCGCCGACGCGCAGGGGCTCGCGTGCCTCGTGCACTCGCACACCGTGACGCGCCAGCAGGTCGACGAGCTTTCCGGCCGCCACCGGGTCGTGCTGTTTGGGAGGAATCACCCAGGCATACGGGGCACGGCGCCGGCCGGCTTCTGCGGCCTCCCGCCCCATCCGGTAGAAGCCGCGTAGCAGATCGGCACGATAGCGCGAACACGATTCGACCAAGCTCCACGTAGCGATCAGCTCGTAATCGATAATGTCCCAGAGGCGCCACCATCCGCCCCGCCACGGCGATGGAAAGTTGGCCCGGCGGGTGTACTCGGGCAGCCCCTTGCCCTGCCCTGTGAGCTCGCCCGGCTCGATGTAGATGGGCGAGGCGATGCGCGCACTGGCAACCTCGGTGAGCAGACCGGTCACGTTCTTCCACCAGGCCGTGTTGCGGGTTGCACCGGGCCAATACGAGTCGTAGATCATGTTGTGGCCTACGCCCAGCTTGCCTGCCTCTTCCAGCCGTAGACTCATCTGCGTGCCCAGCAGGTCAGCCAGGCGAAAGATCATGGAGTGCACTTCGGGTGCGAGGGGATCGGTCTGCGGCGGCACGAACATCCGCGGTCCCGTGGAGCCCATCTGGTGCTCGTCAAGAAACACTTGTGGAAACCAGCGGCGGTACAGGAGCTGGTTCACGTTGCGTGTTTCTTTCTGCGTCAACATATAGAAGTCGCGATTCGTATCGTGGCCCACATACTGGTGGTAGAGCCACGGCATCCGGCCTCCCTCGTACTGCGTGCCGAGGTGCTTGTTGTACCAGTCGACAACCATGATCTGGCCGTCGGGATTGATGGACGGCATCAAGAGCAGGATCACATCGTCCATCCAGCGCTTTACGATCGGATCGGTCGCGACCGCGAATTGGTGCGCGAACTCGGAAGCCATCTGGGTGCAGCCCACCTCGGTCGAGTGAATGGTGCAGGTCACCAGTACGATGACCTTGCCTTCCTGGACGAGCTCGGCTGCCTTCGCGGGGGGTAGCCGATCGGGGTTTGCGAGCTGCCGGGCGATCTGCCGGTAGTGGCCAAGCCTCTTTTGGTTTCTCGCAGACGTGAGGACCACAACGGGCATCTCGTTCCCCAGCGTCGAGCGGCCGGCCGATTCGATGGAGATGCGCTCGGAGCTCGCAGCCAGGTGTCGCAGGTAGCGGAGTACCTTCGGGTAGGGGGCGAGAAAGCGATCCTGGCCTAGCTGCTTGCCAAAGAAGACCTTGGGGGACGTGGCGGGCTGGGCCCGAGCTGGAATCGCCCGCGAGAGCTGACCCAGACACAACACAACGACTGTGAGCGCGGCACGCAGCATGAACAACCTCCTTTGCCACGGGACAGGGTACGCAGCGGCAGGCGGAGCCGGCCTACCACCTACTGTCGAGCTCGCCACCTTCGGCGGCTGCAACCCCCGGGAAAGCCACCATTTCGGCGTTTGCTCTTGCTCACCCATGGCACCACCGTTAGTTGTCGTCGCGCCTTGAACTGCCAGTTTTCGCGAGGATTCGCGGTACGGGGCTCCGGCCGCCCGCAGAGGCCGACCAGCACTACACCGTTCCTCGCCGGGCTACCAGCCCCACACAAAAGCCCACGGCTGGCTTGGCATGCTGACACGCCCGCCGGCGGGCAGCGTAGAGCTCGGCCCCGGAGTGACATGCAGCGGACCGTGGCTCCAGATCGGGATTCGGCCTGGACTACGCTTGAAGCCTGCAGCCGCTTGGCGTTTGATGCCGAAAGAAAGCTCGACCGGCGCCGGCGCTAGCCGAACGAAACGAGGAATTGAGCGGCCAAGGTACCGAGGTGGACAATCGATGCCCCAAGGGGCCCGCAAGGCGCCGCGGCCGCGGGTCACGTCGTGCCGGTGCTTTTGTTGAGCCGGTACGGATTCGCGGCTTGTTATCCAGACGACATTGGAATACACAATTGGCCCCCTTGTCGGCGGCGGTGGTCGGTGTTGGTATCGATGGACGCGGCCAGTTCCGGCAAGGCTACCCGGCTTACCCATGTTGTGCGTAGGTAGCAGGTCGGGGTTGGACCAGGAGCAGGCATGCGCCCAGTGAAAGGTAGTCTTCTACAGCAGGCAGCACCGGGGCGGGGGTTGGTGGCCTGGTTGTGCTTTGCCCTGGCGAGCAGCGGCACGGCGAGCGCACAGGAGCACGAAGAGAACGAACCGGAGGCCAGCCGCGCGGAGTCGGACGCCGGGGACGAGACGCCAGAGACTGAAGCCGAAGCCGAGACCAAACCCTCCAAGGGCAGCGATGCCATGGAGGAGATCATCGTGACCGGCACGGCCATCGGAGCCCGGCGCAAGGAAATCGGCAACAGCGTCGGCGTGCTGCGCATGGATCAGCTGGAGAAGCAACCGATCGCTAACATGGAAGAGGCGCTGAGCGGCGGGGTCGAGGGGGTCAACGTGCTCAACGCAAGCGGCGCGCCAGGCACCGGAAACCAGGTGCGAATACGGGGCGTCAACAGCATCACGCAGGGCAACGACCCGCTGATCTATGTAGACGGAGTGCGGGTCTATTCGGGCGCCTACCGGGGTTTCAAGAGCGGCGGCATCGTCACGGCCGCATCGTCCAATCAGCAGAGCTCGGTGCTCAACGACATCAATCCCAACGACATCGAGCGCATCGAGGTCATCAAAGGGGCGGCCGCCACGACGCTGTACGGGACCGAAGCCTCCAGCGGCGTGATCCAGATTTTCACCAAGGGCGGCAAGACGCATCTGCGCGACTTCACGCGCTGGGACATGACGGTCACCGGAGGAGTCACCCGCTTGCGCACGCTCTGGGGTCCGCAAGAGCCGTCGCAAGCTTGGTGGGACACCTATGGTACCGAATCGCAGGGACTCTGGCTCGACCAGTGGAAACGGACAGGCACCTACCAGCAGTACAATCTGTCTGTGCTCGGCCAGACCGGCGACATCGGCTACAACATCTCCGGCAAGTGGCAGAACGAAACCGGCGTCCTGCCCGAAGAGGGCGCGCAGGACTGGTCGCTGCGCGGCAACCTGCGGTTTCGCCCGCTCAAGGACCTCACGGTTCAATACAACAATTTTCTGGTCCGACGGCGCATCGAGTGGCTCCCCAACGGAAACGAAGCCGAGGGCTTCTTGGTCAACGTGCTGCGGGGCCCCAAAGGCTATACGGGCAAGGAAAACGCCGCCGACGCCTACGTGCTGGAGCAGGACTTCGAGGACACCCACACCCACTGGGTATCGGGTCTGACCGTTGCCTATGCACCGCTGCCCGGACTCAACACTACGCTCACCCTGGGATTCGATCTGCTCGACCAAGAGGCCCTGGGCGTGACCCCGTTTGGATCCTTCTTCGTGCCCATGGGAGAGCGCTCCACCCGCGAGTGGCAGAGTGAAACGCGGACTCTCGACTTCCGGACCACGTACCGTGCCAATGTGACTCCCGACATCACGAGCACGTCGGCGTTTGGTTTCTCCGCGTTCGACGAGCGGCAGCACGAGGTGAGCGCGCTCTCGCAGAACCTGGCCGGCGGCGCTGCCAACTCCACCCTGAACTCCGGCTCGCAAAGGCAAGTGGAAGAATCGCGGCAGCGCGAGGTCAATGCGGGTTTCTTCGTTCAGCAGGCCGGCGGCTTTTACGACCAGCTGTTCGTGACAGCGGGTCTGCGGGTGGACGGCAACAGCTCCTTCGGGCGCTCCTACGGCCTGCAGCCCTACCCCAAGCTCAGTGCCGCCTACGTCATCTCCCAGCACGCCTTCTGGCCGCAGTTCTTCGATTTCACTAAATTGCGAGGCGCTGTCGGCTGGTCAGGAAAAGCTCCAGGCCGCTTTGACGCCGCCAAGGTCTGGTCGCCGATCAAGGCCAAAGCCACCGACGTCGGGGTGATTCCCTCCAACCTAGGCAACCCTGAGCTCGGCCCGGAGCGGACGCGTGAGATCGAAGCCGGCGTCGAGACCAGCATGGGGGGGGGGCGCGCCACCCTGGACGTGAACGTCTATCAGCAACGCACCTCGGGTGCCCTGATCCGGGTCGCGCTCGACCCCAGCCTGGGTTTCTCGGGCTCCCAGCTGCGCAACATCGGCCTGCTCGATAACAGCGGGCTCGAGCTGAACCTGAGGGCTACGCCGGTGCAGACGCCGTTGCTGGAATGGGAGGTCGGCCTCAAGCTGTCCTTGAACAAGTCCAACGTAATCAGTCTCGGCGGCGAGGAGGACATCTATCTCGGCAACGACATGTCGGCCGTTCCCGGCTACCCCGTCGCCGCCTACCACGCCGATGTCATTTTGAACCCCAACGAAGTGGGGACACCCATGATCGAAAGGGATGATACGTACATCGGTCCCGTGTTTCCGACCAACACCTGGCAATTCGACACCACCATCAGGATTACAGGAGGCCTCTCGATCACGGGACGCGGAGAGCTCGTCAGGGGCCACTACCTGCAAAGCAACGTATCCTACCTGAACGCCAGACGAGAGGTTTGGCCGGCCTGTTTCGACATTCAGCAACGCATCAAGAACGACGAGCCCGTAACCGCAGGCGATCGCTGGCTATGCGACCGATCGCACACCAAGAACGACGCCCACATCTTTCCGGCCGACTTCTTTCGATTGCGCTATGTGGCCGTCAACTACAGCCTTCCAGACACCTGGCTGCCCGACTGGATGGACGCCGCCACGGTCAGCCTCGCGGGCCGCAACCTGTGGCTGCTCACAGGCTACCGCGGCCTCGACCCCGAGTCTCGCGAAACCAGCAACGGCGGTGGAGGCCTGAACCGGCACGAGTACTACAACACACCGCCCGTCACACGCGTCAACCTGACTTTGCGAGCCACCATGTAGGATCGGACCCTGAGGAATGGGAAAGTACCGATATGAAAAGTACGGATAGCAAGAGCCTGCACTACCGGCCATCGCGCGTTAGCGCGCCTGGCAGGGGGCGCCGCATTGGCCTGTTGATCGCGCTGTGCGTTGCCGCATGCGACGTGGACAACCCAGGCCTTGTGCCTGACGAGACCCTGGACGAGCCAGCCTACCTTCCGCTGGTCGTCAACGGCGCCGCAGCCAGCCTCAGCGACGCCCTGGCGGGCGGCAGCGGCAACGCGGCGGTCAGGATGGGTGGCCTGCTGGGCGACATGTTCATGGCTGCGAGCAGCTCGGGCACCACCCGCCAGGCCAAGCGCGGCGAGCTACCGGTCGAGCGTACCGACTACGGCGGGCCGGACAAGCTGCATCGAGCACGCTGGATCGCCGAAGACGCGGTACGCCGTGCCGAGCGTGTACTGGGCGCCGAAGCCATGACCTCGGAGCTCTACGCCGAAGCCAATATCTGGGCGGGCTACACCAATCGGCTGCTCGGCGATACGTTTTGCACCTCCGTATTCGACGGAGGCAGCGAAGGCGACCGCATAGAGTACTACAAGCGGGCCGAGGCAGCCTTTAGCCTCGCAGTCGAGGCCAGGAGGGCGGCGATGGCGGACGCAAAGGACACGCTCCTGAACGCGGCTTTGGGCGGGCGCGCATCGGTTCGGATCGTCCTGAACGACTGGGCGGGCGCCGTGGCCGATGCCCAGCAGGTGCCCGACAACTTTGTCTTCGACGCCGAGTTCAACACGACCAAGCAATACGATCGAGGTACGAACGAGCTTTGGATGGAAATGCAAGTGCGGCGTAACTACTCGATCGAGTTCACCTGGTTCAAACAATACAACCTAGACCATATCGATCCGCGGCTACCTTGGTACGCGCGCGTCGAGAAGGGCGAGCAAAGCCTCGCGTCGGACAACGTCACGCCCCTGATGGCGCAGGACAAGTACCCCGAGGGCAACTCCCCGGTGCCCCTCACCAAGGGCGCCGAGATGCGCTTGATCGAAGCGGAAAACCTGATCAATTCCGGTGACCCTGCCGGCGCCATGGCGATCATCGACAAGATCCGCTCGGAGGCCGGCATTACGGACCCGACCAAGCTCAGCTGGGGTCCACTACCTCCCGATCCCGTGCAGGCCCTGGCCCAGGCCGCCGAGTTCTTGAAGTTCGAGCGCGGCATCGTGCTGTGGCTCGAGGCTCGCCGTGGCGGCGATTTCTATCGCTGGAACCTGTGGGGTCCGCCCGGGGCTCCCGGCATGCCCTACGACACGAAGGACGACACCATCCTGAAGACGATGAACGAGAACGCCATCGCTTTCGACATGAGCGAGCACGGCGACATCAAGATCGAGGGCCGGGCCATCTGTTATCAGCTCAGCGAGAACATGAGAGAAACCAACCCCAACCTCCCGGAGTTCGCGGGCGCCCAACTCCCCTAGTTTCGGGTTGATAGCAGCGCTATTTCGCAGGGACGGGCCGAGGACGTAAGCGGCTATGGCGCCATTCCGAGCGGGAGCTACAGGGTGTCCCAGTCGTAGCGGCCCAGCTCGCAAACATTGTCGGCCAGCTCCTTGACGAGCTCATCGTCGTTGTCGTCGATGTTCTGGAAGCTGCGTGCCGCCCGGTTGCGGACCTGACCTGCGAGCACCCGGGCAATCTGGATCTCCCGGCGCGCCTTGTCTTCGCCCTGCTCTTCAATGGCCTTGGTCACGCGACTGAGCACGCAAGCAAGCACGAAGAGATTGATCATCACCTCGGCCAAGCGGCGAGTGGCGAACTGCTTGCCGATGATGCCCTTGCCGTGCTTGCGCAGCAGGCGATCCGCCATGGCCGCCAGGTCGCGCGTGAGGACCTCGAACACCTCCGCTTGGGCTCGCAGCGTGGGATGAGCGGCGCTCAGACCGTGTTCGCGCCCGGCGATGCCGGTCGCCCAATGGGCACGACGCTTCGCGTAATCGTACAGCACACCAAAGCCCTTGATCGGGTCGTCGAAGATTCCCCTGAGCGAACCCGACATTTCCTTCAGACGCTGGCCCACGTCGTTGAGCGCCGTCAGCGCGATGTACAGGCGCAGTATGTCGTTGGTGCCCTCGAAAACCCTGTTGATGCGGGCATCCCGCACGATGCGCTCGTACGGAAGCTCACGCATGTAGCCGCTGCCGCCCGCGATCTGGAGCGCTTCGTCGGCCGAGCGCCACAACGCCTCGCTGGCAAACACCTTGGTAATGGCAGCTTCGACAGAGTAATCCTCGTAGCCGCGGTCCGACAGGGCAGCGACCATGTGCACGATCGCCTCCGACGCGTAGCAGTCGACCACCATGTGGCCAAGCTTCTGTTTTACGAGCCCGTAGCTCGCGATCGGCCTTCCGAATTGCTTTCGCTCCACGGCATAGCGTGAGGAGAGAGCAAGCAACGTCTTCATGCCGCCCACGCAGCCGCCCCCAAGCCCCGAGCGCCCGCTGTTCAAGATGTTCATGGCGACCTTGAAGCCGCCGTGCAGCGGACCAAGGAGGTTTTCCTTCGGGACCTTCACGTCCTGGAAGTACACGGAGGTCGTGGAGCTGGCTCTGAGCCCCATCTTGTCCTCGTGAGGGCCGATCGACACCCCTGGCATGTCCCGGGTGACGATGAAGGCGGAGAGCTTGGAGCGGGCCTCCGCCTGGCCGGTCTTGGCAAAAACCGTGAAGAAGTCGGCGATGCCGCCGTTCGTGATCCAAATCTTGTCGCCGTTGAGCAGGAAATGGCCGTCCTTCTCGACCGCGTTGGTACGGATGGACGCCGCATCCGAGCCCGCCCCAGGCTCGGTCAGGCAAAACGCGGCGATCAGCTCGCCGGTCGCGAGCTTGTCGTAGTAGCGCCGCTGCTGCTCCTGGCTGCCGTAGAGCTTGAGGCCGCGCATGCCGATGGAGTTATGGGCGCCAACGGTGACGGCCACCGACCCGTCGTAGCGCGCTACCTGCTGCAGCGTGCGCGCATACGCCAGGTTGCCAAATCCCATTCCACCGTTGTCCTCCGGCACGATCAGACCGAACAAGCCGAACTCGCGCAGCTCCTGGATGAACTCGGGGGGAAACTCCGCGTCGGCGTCCCACTTGCGGTAGTCGGACTCTCGTCCCTCGAGCAACTGGTCAACCGCCCCGAGCACCGCTGTCAACGTCTCCCGCTCCTCGAGTCGGATGCTCGGGAAGGGGAAAAGAACGCCGCCTTCGATCTCGCCGCCACACAGCGACCGAATGAAGCTAATGCTGGTGTCCGTCATGGTCCCTCCAGGTCCCGCGGCCGGGAGCAGCGGCGACCCATTTCTTGGAGATCGTATCGCAAAACCGCCCCTGCAGCCCGTGTCAGAATGCGATACTCTGTCCGAGAGTGTCGTGTTGCCAGGGCGGTGCCCCAATCGGCAGGGCGGTGCCCCAATCGGCAGGGCGGTGCCCCAATCGGCAGGGCGCTGCCCCAATCGGCAGGGCGCTGCCCCAATCGGCAGGGTGGTGCCCCCAATCGGCAGGGCGCTGCCCCAATTGGCAGGGCGCTGCCCCAACTGGCAAGGCGGTGCTCCAATTGGCAGGGCCGGGCAGCGGACGGAGGTGTCCAAATCATGATCTTAAGACAGCTCTTTGATCCTGCTTCCTGGACCTACACCTACCTGTTGGGCGATCCGAGCTCGGGGCAGGCCGTTCTCATCGACTCGGTGCTCGAGCAATACACCCGAGACGCCGCCCTGGTACGCGAGCTCGGCCTTACACTTCTCTACACGCTGGAAACGCACGTCCATGCCGACCACGTGACAGGGGCTTGGGCGCACCGACACGGGCAGGACAGCCGCATCGTGCTTTCAAGACGCGCACATGCCGACGGGGCGGATTGCCTCGTCGACGAGGGGGATCGGATCGATTTTGGCGCAACCAGCCTGCGAGTGCGGGCCACACCGGGCCATACTGATAGCTGCGTAACCTACGTGAGCGAGGACCAGTTGCTGGCTTTCACGGGGGACGCTCTGCTGATTCGAGGCTGCGGGCGCACGGACTTCCAACAGGGTGATCCTCGGGTCCTGTTTCACTCGGTACGCGAGAAAATCCTCTCACTGCCGCCTGCCTGCCTTCTCTACCCGGGTCACGATTACGCTGGTCGCAGCGTGACCAGCGTGGCCGAAGAAAGGCGCCACAACCCAAGGCTTGGACACGGCAAGGCCGAGGACGACTTTGTCGGCTACATGAACAACCTGGGGCTCCCGCACCCGAGACAGATCGACGTGGCCGTGCCCGCAAACCTGCGCTGCGGGAGGCCGGAAGGAAGTCCGGCTGCATGGCCGGCCACGCCGAGCTGGGGTCCCGCCGTGCGAACGCTCGCCGGAGTGTGGGAAATCGATCCATTGTGGGTCTCGGAGCATCGTCTCGAGCTCGAGTTCCTTGACGTGCGTGGCCCGGCCGAGTTCGACGGTGAGCTCGGTCACATAGAAAACGCCCGCCTGCTTCCCCTTGACGAGCTACGCGAACGCTTGGATGAGATCCCTCGCGATCGACCGCTGATCACGGTGTGCCGTTCCGGTGCCCGCTCGGCTCAGGCGGCACTCCTGCTCGAGAAAGCCGGCATCGAGCGCGTGGCGAACCTGGCGGGCGGCATGGTGCGCTGGAGCGTGTACGGCCTGCCTCACGTCAGGGCAACGGCAGGCGCTGGATGATGTGGAATCCGTACTCCGACTCCACCACGGGGCTAAGCTCACCGGGCTCGAGGGCAAACAGCGCCTCCTCGAAGGGCAAGGCCAGGCGACCACGCCCCTGAGGCCCGATGTCACCGCCTCGCTCGGCCGAGGCGTCCTCCGAATGCTTGCGCGCGACGCGTTCGAAATCGGCTCCCTCGCTGAGCTTCGTGTGCAATTGCTCTGCGATCTCTCTCGCGCCGGCCTTGCTGCGTCTCACCCTGCGATCGGCGCGTTTAGCCCCCTTGTAGCGTATCAGTACGTGGCGGCCGTGTGCCTTGTCCACCCGACAGCGCTGCACGATGGCGAACCCATAGGGCGCTTCTAGCAGCCCACCCACCTCATGCACCTTCAGCGCGAAGACGGGCCGTCTGAGGGTCTCGTGCAACGCGGGCCAGCCGTCCCGTCTAAAGGTGCCGACGACTCCGCCGCGAAGAGAGCTCGATGGGGCATCCGAATGTTCACGCGCGAGCTGCGCGAATTGCCGAGGGCTGCGCTCGAGCGTGGCCAGCAATTGTTGCGCGCGCGCGCGCGCTGCCTGCTTGGAGCGCACGACCGTATCGCTGGCGAGCGCAGCCCCCCGGTAGGCGGTCAGCAGCAGCCGCACGCAGGCTTCGTCGGGGTCCGCCGGCTCTTGCAGGACCAGGCGCGGTTCCGGTTCGGGGTCGGACCCGCTCGGCCTCGCCGCCGGCGCCTGCGAGACGCTGGCAGCGGGCAGCGTTTCGGCTCCAAACGAGTCGCAAGCCACGCAGCCACCAGCGATACCGACCACGGCAGCGGCACCTGCGCCAACCCGGAATCGGCATGCAGCCCGGAATCGGCACGGCGAGACGGACACTACAATGCCCGCACAGCGTCGAGCAGACGCTCGACCTCGGAAGCCGTGTTGTAGTGCAGGATGCCCACCCGAACCATGCCCTCGGGCTCGAGACCGAGCGCCTCGCTCAGCTCGAAGGCATAGAGGTTCCCGCTCCAGGCGTAGATGCCCTGAGCCGCCAGCTTCTCAGCCACCACGCGAGGCGTGTGACGACTGTGCGTAAAGGCTACGGTCGGGCAGCGCTCGGTCCGGCGCTCGGGCTCGCTGATACCGTATACCGTGATCGCCGGATCGGCGCGCAGCCCCCGCAGCAATCGCTCGGCAAGGCGCGTTTCATGATCCACGATGCGTTCGTAGGCGTGCACGAGGCCCGAGCGCCGCCCTTGGGGATGGCTCGAGACGTTGACACCACCGATCTCGGCGAGATAGTCGATCGCGGCTTTGGTGCCCGCGATCGCCTCGAAGCTCTGTGTACCTGTGGTCCAGCGGCCCGGGGTCGCGTCGCCCGCAGGGCGAACCTGGTAGGCCGGCAGGCTCGCCATCAGCGGGCGCCGGCCCCATAGCATGCCCACGTGTGGGCCAAAGAACTTGTACGCGGAACACACCAGGTAGTCGCAACCCCATGCCGCGACATCGATCAAGCGATGAGGTGCGTAGTGCACCGCGTCCACGAACAGCTGCCCACCCACCCCATGCACCATCTTGGCGATGCGCGCGATCGGATTGATGGTACCCGTCGCGTTGGAAGCTGCACCGACGGCTAGCAGGCGTGTCCTATCGCACAGCCGGTCGGAGAGCTGGTCCAGCCTCAGGGTGCAATCCTCGGAACGCACGTCGATGCGATGAACGGTCACGCCTCGATCCTTCGCAGCCAAGACCCACGGTGTGATGTTGGCATCGTGGTCGAGACGAGACACGATGATCTCATCACCGGGCTTCCAGGTCTGCGCCAGCGCCCTGCTGAAGGCGAACGTCAGCGAAGTCATGTTTTGCCCAAACACGATGAGCTCGTGCGCGCGAGCCTCCTGGCTTGCGCCGATGAAGTCCGCGACCGCAACAGCCGCATCGCGCACGATCTTGTCGGTTGCACGCGAGGTCGAAAAAGCGCCGTGTGTATTGGCGTTGGTCTGCAGCAGATAGTCGCGCACGGCATCGGCCACCGCCGCGGGCACCTGCGAGCCCGCCGGGCCGTCGAAGAACGCGACACTCTGGCCGTCCTGCGTCCGACTCAGCGCCGGAAAGCGGCGGCGGATGGTGGCAATCTCGAGATCCCTACTCATGTCGCTCGTGTCCTGGATCCCTGATTTCGTACATGAATCTGCGAGCGATTGGCGTCGCTCGGCCGGCGAATCTACGCCGGCGCGGTTCAATTTCGATGCAGTTTTCGATGCAGTTTTCGATGCAGTGCAGAGCCATTTCAAGAAGAAAGTCGAAAGCACGGCCGCTGGCTCGAGCGGCGTCAAGGGCCGCTGAAGTACGTGCGAGATTGGGATGCAGGATACCAGTGCCTTGTCACCAAGGACCCGAACCGGACCGCCCTGCGCTGCGACCGGCGAGAAGAGGGCTAGCCTATCATCCGCTGGCTCCCAGCGGCAGCCTGCCTGCCACGACCAGGTGAGCGTGTCGGGACGCACGCCTGTCTGGGATCGATGCCGGGGCGAGGGTTCTTTCGAGGACGAAAGCCGGCCCGGCGCGATTCTGGACAGGAACCGACTAGCGTTTGCCGCGGAGCTGCTCGAACCGCAGAGCCCACACCATCCACACGGCTTCCATGAACACCTTGCGTGACATCTTGCTCTGCCCAACGCGACGATCCACGAAGGTGATAGGCACTTCAACGACCCGAAAGCCGTGGTGCAGCGCTCGATAGGTGAGCTCGATCTGAAACGCATACCCTTCCGAGCGCACGCTCTCGAGATCGATGCGCTCCAAGACCTCGCGCCTGAAGGCCTTGAAGCCGGTTGTGAGATCTCGGATACCTACTCCCAATACCAGGCGGCTATAGAGGCTGCCGCCTTTGGAAAGGGCATGCCTGCCCAGTCCCCAGCCCTCGATGCCGCCGCCCCTCACGTTGCGCGAGCCGAGCACGACGTCGGTCCCGTCCTCGATCCGGGCCAGCAACTCCGGAAGATAGGCGGGGTCATGAGACATGTCGGTATCCATTTGGACGATGACGTCAAAGTCGCGCCCGAGAGCCCAGCGAAAGCCATCCAGATAGGCGCTTCCGAGACCCCGCTTGCCGGCTCGGTGGATGACCTTCACGCGGCTGTCCTGCGCTGCCATCGTATCCGCGAGCCGTCCGGTTCCGTCCGGAGAAGCATCGTCCACGACCAGGACGCAGGCATGCGACAGAGCAGCAAGGGCCGCACGCACGAACGGCTCGAGGTTGTCGCGTTCGTTGTAGGTCGGGGTAACGATGAGCACTCGGCGTGTCACGGTGGCCTCGGCGCTGGTGGTCGTGGTCGCGGGCCTGACACGCCGGCAGGGCTGCGTCCAGCTGGGGCCCGGAAATTCGTTCCGGGCTGCTGGGCTGCCCGAGGCGACAGGGAGCCCAAGGATGAGCTTGACCAACATATCGGTCGTTGCCGGCGATCGTTTCCAGGCGTGGGCGTGAAAGCACCACGGACCGCTCGAAGCTCTTCGGGTCGCACGGCCGTAGGCCGTGTAGGATTTGGTGGGGATGCATGCTCGCGGCGCGTAACTTGGGTTGCATGAGGCGACGCGGTGGTTTGACATCCGGGGGTGGAACGCCGTACTTCATGCGCGTGACCAAATCGCTCGTGATCGTAGAGTCGCCTGCCAAGGCGCGCACCATCTCCGCCTTCTTGGGCAAACGCTACATCGTAGAATCATCGATCGGCCACATTCGCGACCTGCCTCGTCGCGCGGCGGATGTGCCCGCCAAGCACCGCAAGGCGCCGTGGGCAAAGCTCGGGGTGGATGTCGATAACGACTTCCGTCCGCTGTACGTGGTCGACGCGGACAAGAAGAAGACCATCACGAAGCTGAGGTCCTTGTTGCGGTCCTCCGACGAGCTCCTGCTCGCGACCGATGAAGATCGCGAGGGCGAGTCCATCGCCTGGCACTTGCTCGAGGTGCTCCGTCCCACGGTGCCCGTGAAGCGCATGGTCTTTCACGAGATCACGCGCGCTGCCATCGAGCAAGCGATCAAGTCACCACGTTCGATCGATCGCAGCCTCGTCGACGCCCAGGAGGCGCGGCGGATCCTGGACCGTCTCTACGGCTACGAGGTTTCTCCCGTGCTGTGGAAAAAGATCATGCCCAAGCTATCTGCGGGGCGGGTGCAAAGCGTGGCAACACGAATGGTGGTCGCCAGGGAGCGCGAGCGGATGGCTTTCCGTGCTGCCGAGTATTGGGATTTGACGGCCAAGCTGCGTATGAACGGCGCCGACGGTGGGTTCGCAGCAGTACTGGTAGCGCTGGACGATCGACGCCTGGCCACCGGTAAGGACTTCGGACCGGATGGGACACTGACGACCCAGTCCGTAGTGAGGCTGGGCGAGGCGCGCGCGCGCGAGCTGGCGGACGCGCTCAAGGCATCCACCTTCACGGCAGCGAGTCTCGAGCGCAAACCCTACCGTCGCTCCCCGGCGGCACCGTTCATGACGTCCACCCTGCAGCAGGAGGCGGGGCGCAAACTGCGTTTCTCATCGGCACGCACCATGCGCGCAGCCCAGCGCCTGTACGAAAGCGGCTACATCACGTATATGCGTACCGACAGCACGTCGCTCGCCGGTGGTTTCGTCGACGTTGCCCGCACTCACATTCGCGATGTGTACGGCGGCGAGTTCCTGCCGGACGTGCCGCGCGTCTACAGAAAGAAAGTCAAGAACGCTCAGGAAGCCCACGAGGCCATACGTCCGGCCGGCGATGTCTTGCGGCCGCCCGACCAGGTCCAGGCCGAGCTCGAGTCCGACGAAGCCCGACTCTATGAGCTGATATGGAAGCGGGCCGTCGCTTCCCAGATGAAGGATGCACAAGGCTATTCGGTGCAGATTCGGCTGCGCGCCCGCGCAGCCAGCGGGGAGCGGGCCGAATTCGCGGCCAGCGGACTCACGATCACGTTTCCCGGCTTCTTGCGGGCCTACGTCGAGGGCAGCGACGACCCGGCTGCAGAGCTCGAGAACCGCGAACGCCCCTTGCCCGCGGTGGAGCAAGAACAGGTGCTGAAGCTGGCCGAGCTCAACCCGGGCGGCCACGAGACTCAGCCTCCAGCCCGCTTCACCGAGGCCTCGTTGGTCCGTCGCCTGGAGGAGCTCGGTGTTGGACGACCGTCGACCTACGCGTCGATCATCAGCACGATTCAGGATCGTGGCTATGTATGGAAGAAGGCCTCCGCGCTGGTGCCCTCGTTCAAGGCGTTCGCCGTCGTCTCGCTGCTCGAGCAGCATTTCGGCCATTTGGTGGACTACACGTTCACCGCACGCATGGAAGATGACCTGGACGCCATAGCCAATGGACAGGCGGCGATGGTTCCGTGGCTGCGCCGGTTCTACTTCGGTGCTCCCAACGGTGGCGCGGACGGGCCTGCCAACGACGTGGGACGAGGTCTGCAGTTGCTCGTTGGGCAAGAGCTGGAGCGCATCGACGCGCGCGCGATCAACACCCTGGCGCTGGGTCGCGACGAGCAAGGCCGCGATGTCGTAGTGCGCGTCGGACGCTATGGTTGCTACCTGCAGCGCGGCGATCAAACCGTGAGCCTGTCCGACGATGTGCCGCCCGACCAGCTTACGCTGGCGCACGCGATCGAAAGACTCGACCAACCGAGTGCCGACCGGTGCATTGGCAGCGATCCGGAAGGGGGCCAAGCGGTGTATGTGCGCTCCGGGCGTTTCGGTACCTATGTGCAGCTGGGCGATGCCAAACCCGGTGGCCCAAAACCCAAGACAGCCTCGCTGCTGCGATCCATGACGCCCGAAACGCTGACGCTCGAGGATGCGCTCCGGCTGTTGCGGCTGCCTCGAGAGGTGGGCGTCGATCCGACCGACGGTCAGCGGATCACTGCAAACATCGGCCGCTACGGTGCGTACATTGCCAAGGGCAAGGACAATCGTAGCCTCGACAACGATGGCGATGTCTTCAGCGTCACCGTAGAGCAGGCGCTGGCCCTGCTTGCCGAGCCCCGTCGAGGGCGCAGGCAGGCAACCAACAAACCGTTGCGCGAGCTCGGCAACGATCCGGTTTCGGGTCAGGTAATCACCCTGCGCCAGGGACGCTTTGGCCCCTACGTTACGGATGGGGAGACCAACGCTTCGCTGCGGTCGGTGGACGACCCGGACAGCATCACGCCTGACCGAGCCCAGGAGCTGTTGCAGATTCGCCGCGAGCGCGGACCTGCCAGGCGAAAGGCGGGCACGCCGCGCGCAAAGAAGGCGACCAAGACCACCAATGCATCACGCAAGGGGCAGGCCAAGCCTCGGACTCGTCCGCCAGCCAAGGGCGCCAAGGCCAAGGGCGCAAAAAAGCGCGCGCCTCGACGATCGGTGCCAGCCTAACCCATGGCCAAGTTCATCTACACGCTCAAGGGCGTGACCAAGATCCATCCGCCCGATCGCAAGATCCTGAACGAGGTCTACCTCTCCTTTCTGCCGGGCGCGAAAATAGGCGTGCTGGGGCTCAACGGCGCGGGCAAGAGCTCCCTGCTTCGCATCATGGCCGGGGTGGACAGCGACCACACAGGCGAGGCGTTCCTCGCAGACGGATCCAGCGTCGGCTTCCTGCCCCAGGAGCCCGACCTGGGAGACCTGCCCGACGTGCACACCGCCCTGGAGCAGGCAGTACGCTTCAAGCGCACCCTGCTGCAGCGCTTCGAGCAGCTCAGCTTGAAGCTGGGCGAGAGCCTCGACGAGGCGCAGATGCAGCGCGTCATCGAAGAGCACGGGCGGGTGCAGGATGCGATCGAAAGCAGCGACGCCTGGAACCTCGAACACGCGCTCGAGCTGGCCGGGGATGCCTTGCGGCTGCCGCCCTCGAATGCGCGCATCGCTACGCTCTCCGGCGGCGAGAAGCGGCGCGTGGCTCTGTGTCAGGTGCTGTTGCGCCAACCCGATCTCTTGCTTCTTGATGAGCCCACCAACCACCTGGACGCCGAATCGGTCGCATGGCTTGAACAGCACCTGGCGCAGTACGCGGGCTGTATCGTGGCGGTCACGCACGATCGGTACTTCCTGGACAATGTGGCTCAGTGGATCCTCGAGCTCGATCGCGGTGAAGCCTTTCCCTTCAAGGGTAACTACTCGGCTTGGCTCGAGCACAAGCAGGCGCGACTAGCGAGCGAAGACAGGCAGGGCAGCGCGCGACGGCGCAAGCTCGCTCGCGAGCTCGAGTGGGTGCGCTCGGCCCCCAAGGCGCGGCAGGCCAAAGGACGGGCGCGCCTGACCGCCTACGAGGCCCTACGTGCCGAAGAAGACAGGGCCAAACGTGAGCCGGGCGAGATCTTCATGGCACCCGGCGAGCGGCTTGGGGACCGTGTGATCGACGCCGAAGGTCTCACGAAGGCGTTTGGCGAGCGCCTTCTCTTCGAGGACTTGAGCTTCCGCGTTCCCAAGGGGGCCATCGTCGCAGTGATAGGTGCGAACGGTACCGGCAAGACGACGCTCTGTCGGTTGCTCGTCGGCGCCGAGGAGCCGGATGCGGGCAGGCTTCGAATCGGAGATACGGTGAAGCTCGCCTACGTGGACCAGACCCGCGACAAGCTTGATGGCGAACACACGGTATGGCAGCACATATCCGGCGGGGAGGACACGATCGCACTTGGCAAGCACAACGTCGCCTCACGCGCATACGTTTCGTGGTTTGGCTTCCGGGGCAGCGACCAGCAGAAGCTGCTGAAGAATCTCTCTGGAGGAGAACGCAACCGTGTGCATCTTGCGAAGCTACTCAAGCGCGGGGCCAACGTGCTGCTGTTGGACGAGCCCACGAACGATCTGGACGTAGAGACCCTTCGCTCCTTGGAAGAGGCCCTGCTGCGCTTTTCCGGCTGCGCCATCGTAGTGAGCCACGATCGCTGGTTT
>JAKSBK010000463.1 GCA_022361155.1 Pseudomonadota bacterium | reverse complement strand
TGGATCAGTCCGGCTACCACGGGCTCGAAGACATACCGCTCGGTACGTACCGGTTCTACATGAGGACCCATTTGTCGCGAGGTTCGTCGACTTTCGACATTCGGCAAAACAACGCCGACAGCGGTGCGCTGTGGCACTGGCAGCACTTCACGATCCAAAGTGACGACGACGGAGACCACACGTTCCACTCGGCGCTCACCAACGAGAGCTGCGTAGCTGCAATAGCGGCCCACATGCTCTGGGAGAACAAGGGCATGAGCGCGACGACCTACAAGATCTTCGCGTCGCAGGATTGCCCAGTTCCACAAGCCTTTGCTGGCTGCTATCATCCGGGCCATGATGCGGTATTCCTGGGAGACGACAACAACGGCGACTGGTTAGCGACGCGCAAGTTCATCGTCAGTCACGAGATTGGTCACTACCTGAGCAGCAAGCTGGGCGGCACTCATTCAAGCACGCGGCACCGTGTACCACGCCGTTGTCGCTGTACGCTTCGGGCTTTTTCGATCCCCCAACAAGGACCGCTGCGAACGGTCCACCCGCTCCATCGCGCTCCCAAACCCACCGCCGCGCTCGGCCACGGCGATCCTCTGCGGGCAACCCCGGTCGGTGTCCTGTCCTGTCCTGCTCCCACGAAAGCGAACGCATCATCGCCCATTTCGTTAGGAATCTGCACCGCTTCGGACGAGGCGAGCGGTTGTACGACCGTGTCATCTGAGCCGCCGCTGCTCCCGACAAGACCGAATCCGGCCGTCGGCTGGCAAACCGATCACGAGGTGTTCGCTTCGAGCCTCAGTACGTCCCGGTCACCCCAAGGGTTACGGTCGCCTCCCGCTCGAACGCGCCGTTGAAGGTTGGGCGCTGCAGATAGAAATCACGCCGACCTTCCGCAAACAGGTTGTTCACATCGGCAAACACCGAGTAGTTGTCGGTGAGATGGACCGTCGCGTTGACATTCACCCGCTGGTTACCTTGCGTCCAGACCGGACTGGCGTTCTCCTGCTGTGCTCCCTGTCCAGCCAGGTTCCTGAAGAAATCGTCCCGGTACACGTATGCCACACGCACAGCCACGGGCCCCTTCTCAAAATAGCCAATCGCATTGATGTTGTTCCGCGATGCCCCGGGAAACCCGTAGCCCCCGTCGTCGATGATGTCCCTGTCGAATTTGCTCCGCACGAGCGTGTAGTTCCCCTGCAAGCCAAATCCGTCCCATGGCGCGGGAAGGAATGTAAACGGCTGGTTGAACCCCAGCTCGAATCCGAACAGGCGCCCATCCGACAGGTTCTGTGGAGTGTGAATGAAAATGTTCGGCTCCGGATACCCCGGAAGCGGCCCGATGGTCTGCTGAACAAACACGAAGTCCGTGATCGCCTTATAGAAAGCGCTGACCACCACCGACCCATCATTGGGCGTATAGTATTCGACGGTTGCATCGAAGTTCCATGACGTGGTTGGCCTCAACTCTGGGTTTCCAACTTTGCCTATCCAGGGGTCGCCAACCGAATTGGGTTTGATCGCACCTTGCCGGGGCGCCAGATCCGAAGGGTTTGGCCGTGAGAGCCCCCGCCCCATAGCAAGCCGCAACACAGCATCATCATGCACGTCCAAGCTGAGATTAGCGCTCGGCAAGAATCGCCAGTAGCCGTTGCTGGAGGTTTGGGGCAGTGACGATCCACCATCCTGGCGGGCGGCCCCCTCCCCGGCCACCCTCGCATTGACTACGCGCAGGCCCAGATTGCCTCTGAAGTCCCTATCGAGAAGCTCCCCGCCAACATTGGACTCCGCGTAGAACGCCGTCACCGTTTCGACGAACGCAAACGAGCTGGCCGGGTCGTTCCCCAAGTCATGTTGCGCTCCCAGCTCCGGAAACGCGGCGTATAGCAGATCGCGATCGATGATCGGAAACTCGTTCGCCAAGACACCCTGGTTCGGGTAGAAGTTGAAGTTGCTCGTCCGGTCTTGGACTATTGCGCTGACAGCCTTCTGATTCAGCACATCCTGGGTGTAAGCTCCCTTCGTGGCGTCCAGGATATTCGTTCTGATCGAGTCTACATCGGCACGTGTCACGCGCGCGCCGTACTCGATCGATTCGAATATCCCGAGATCCATCGTGTTCTTGAAATCAAATTTGAAACCCAGTTCTTGACCATCGAGGAACACGTCCCGCACGTACACCAGTCCGTCTGGCAACGTAAAACCGTTCAAAGGGATCGGTCCCAGGTCGCCGCTGAAGAGGCCGTTGTACGTGTTGAAGCTCACCTGGTTGGCAGGCAGGGTCTGAATCATGATAGGTAGATCCAGGTCCTGCGTATAGTCCACCCGATTGTAGCTAACATCGAGCATGGCCGAGAACCGATCGGTGGGTTGGTAATCAAAGTTAATTCCCGAGACGAGCGTCTTGGTCTTATTACCAAAATGGATCGGCATCAAACGGACCGGCACACCCTTTTGGCACGCCGGACCTACCAGCGGCGGCATCGAGGGGTCCCGATTGTTGAAACAGTTGACCTCGAGCACGTTTGGCGCGACCGACTGCAGCGTGTTGGTGTTGTCGATCTGGATTTGGTTTCGACTAAACACCGTGTTCTGGATCGCATCACCAAAAACCGGGGCGATCCGGTTGCGCCAGGATACGTTGTTGAACAGCGTGTAGACCCCGTCCAAAGAGACTTCCAGATTATCGAGAGCTCGCCACTGTACTGCAGCCGCTAGGGAGGCGCGGTCCTGGCTCTCACGAATGGGCTCGAAGTCGATATCATTGATGACGTTCACCCCGGGTATGGTTTCGTCAGGAAGTCCGTCGCCGTTGTTATCGATCTGGATGTCGTATTGACGCACGCCAGGAAAGAGCTGATTTCGGCCGGCATAGGACCTTCCATACAGACCCATCAGATAGGCACCAAACGTGTGTTCGTTGTTTCTTCCTCCCACGATGCCGCTTAGACGAGGTCCGATCTTGCGACCGATCGAGCCGCGGTCGGCCTGTGCCGTGACCGATGTGAAGAAATTGTCGAAGGCTCGGTAGTTGGAGTCAAACAGAGGCTTGCGGGTCTGAATCTCCACAAGCCCCGCCATCCCGGACTCGACGTCGCTGGCCGTCGGTGTCTTCTTGACGGTCGTTCCAGAAATAATGCTGGTAGGAATCACGTCGAGGTTGAAGGAGCGGAGGTTTGTGAGAGCCTCGGTGCCAGAAGAAAGCGGCGTCCTGCCGTTGATTGTCGTCTTGACATAGGTGGGACCCAAGCCACGAACCGATGCTCGATCGCCCTCCTGCCCGCCATCGTTGCGCTGGATTTGCACACCCGGAATGCGTTGAAACGCATCGGCCAGCGAGGTGTCGGCAAAGCGCCCGAGGCCAATGGCCGAGATCGCGTCTACGACCGAATCGGATTCCCGCTTGATGGTCTGCGCACGCTGGATGCTCTCCCTGACGCTGATCACAGTGATTTGCTCGGGCTCTTCATCACTGCCTGAGCGTGGTTCTCCCTCCTTGGCTCCGGGTGCTTCTTGTGCGATTGCCGCATGCGCGGTCATCACCAGCGCCGAGACGCAGGCGGCGGACAGTAGCCTTCGATTCACAACCATGAAACCACCCATCTGCACACGGGGTCGACTCTGGAAACAGCGCAAACACGGGACACACACAACACGCGAGCAAGGGTCGTTCTGGAGTGTGGAAGGACTCTCGTAGTCATGTCGATCGGCGACGCCGTTCCGACTCCGCCGATTCCCGTCCGCTTTGTGAGCGAAACTGCGTTTTAAGCAGCAAAACGAAAAAGTCAAGCAATTGATGCACCAAGCCTCTTGCCTTGCACGCCAGCAGCCGGCGCCAGACACCAACACTGCCCCCTCCTACTGCGTGCAGAGGACCGGAATCTGCCTCGCCGCTATCGCGTGCTGCCCGTGATTCGATCCCCTGCGTTGATCCACTTTGCGCAATTTGCCTGGAACTTGGAGCCCGAAGGCATGCTAGCCTGCATTGCCGAGTCACCTAATCGCCACTTCTGCTGCGCGTCCCTTCGCGCTGCGCATGGTGGCTTTTGCTCGCGATCCAAACCCTGTCCCCAAAAGCTCAACAGTTTCGTGCCGCGTAGTTCCGTGTCAGCTCCGTCACCGGCGCTCCGCCGGCCCGTTCAGGGAAAGAAACTCCCTGCGAATTTGTGCCTCTCCCGCCAACGCCTTGAGGTCCGCGGGATCCCACTAGGATGGATTGGTCGGCGCGGGACATGGTGGAGCGACTACCAATCGATCCTGCAGGAATAACCGGCAGACCGCGCAGCTGAGAGCGCTCGTGACAGAGGAGCGCTCAACGTGCCGCTTCGCGAGCAGTCAGACCGCCCGGCTGGCTTGCCGTCCGACCTTGAAGCGTAGGCAGGCAGGACGGACCGCTGGGCTCGAAGTACTTGTAGGTTAGGATGAACTCCTGATGACCGAGCGCCTCTGACTTGCTCTCGCCTCCCCCGGGCAACCCTGCACACCTCGTCGAAAACCGCCGCGCCCACCTCGTCCACGTCGGCCAAGCCATCCAGGATGCGCCCCGCGTTGATGTCCATGTCGCCAGCCATGCGTCGATAGGTCTCCGGATTCGCGCAGATCTTGATAACAGGCGAGATGGCGGAGCCCACCACCGAGCCACGGCCGGTAGTGAACAGGATCAGATGTGCGCCGCAGGCGATCAACTCGCAGATCTCGGCATTGTCCGAGATGTTGGGAAAACCAAAGCGCACCTCTCCGTCCGGCACCACATCCAGCAGGTACAGCCCCGGGCCTGGTGGGAGCTCGCCGGGCTTGATGACTCCGCTGATCGGCGAATCACCTGACTTGGCATACGCCCCCATGGACTTCTCTTCCTGGGTCGTGAGCCCGCCTTCCGCATTGCCAGGCGCAAAGCTACCGTAGCCCAGCGTCTCGTAGTAGCGGGCGGCTTTCTCTACCGCCGACTTGATGGCCTCCCCCAGCTCCGGTGTGACAGCACGCTCCGCCATGGTTTGCTCACAGCCGATCAGCTCGCCGGTCTCCTCGAAAATGCAGCTAGCTCGCTCGGCTACCAGCTTGTCGAAGCAGCGTCCGACCGCCGGATTCGCGGAAATAGTGCTGGTGCCGTCCGAGCCCCCGCAGATCGTGCCGACCACCAGGTCGGCTAGCGTCATGTCCACGCGTGGCGCCGTGTCCGCCGCCGCGCGCACATTGCGCACGGCCTCGAGCCCGGCCTCCAGCGTCGCGAGGGTCCCTCCCTCGTCTTGAATCACGAGCGTCGTGCAGGGACGGCCGCTGGCCTCGACGGCCGCTGCCAGACGGCTGCGATCAAAGCCCTCACAACCCAACGACACGATGACCACCCCCCCCACATTGGGATGGCAGCACAGGCGCTTCATCTGCCCGAAAGCGTAGTCGTTCGGGTAGCAGCCGGGAAAGCCGATCAGCTGTACATCGTGTCGATCTGCCGCCGACACAATTCGCCGGGCGACGTGATGTGCACATTCGACAAGGTAGGTTACTACCACGACATTCCGAATGCCCTTGCGGCCATCCTCGCGGAGATACCCCTTCACGATTCCGCCTTGCCGCCCTTCCACCCAAATCGATGACCCACCACGTTATCGCCGGTTCCCTCGGTTGAATCCCCACGCGAGACCGCGGGGCCGCCGTGTTGAACCAACGGACGACTGCGCGCGGTCGGGCCGTCAGACACCGTTGGTCGGGTGTGGACGGGGATGTAGTTGCTTTCCATGTTGTTGAGGTGAACGTGTGCGCCGCGGGGTGCGTTGGCCGTCATCGTGCCCACGATGGCACCCAGCTTGATCACGGCGTCACCCGAGCGAAGATCCACACGTGCTATCTTGTGACCGATCTCGATCGCGTCAAGTGCGCGGCGCAGCGCACAGCGCACAGGGCGCACGTCGCGGTAGGGACGGGCCTTAGCTCTGAGGGTTCGGCCCGCCCCCCGCACAGATCCCAGCGAGCGGCACTACCGCACTGGGCTCCTACCTCGGGTGATGACGCCAAGTCGCTGCAGGGGATAGGG
>JAKSBK010000462.1 GCA_022361155.1 Pseudomonadota bacterium | reverse complement strand
CGCGCCGGAAGTCCCCTGCGGTGCCTGAGGCCGCGATAGGACCCAAGATCCATGAGCCGCTTGATGATCACTTGCACCTCACGTCGCAGATCACCTTCGACCTTGTAGTTCGCGTCGATCGTTTCCCGGATGCGTCTGATCTCCGCGTCGCTCAGCTGCTCGGTGAGCTTGTTTTCTTCAATCTCGGCCTGGGAGCAGATCGATTTGGCTCTAGCCTGGCCGATCCCGTAAATGTAGCGCAAGGAGATCACGATGTGTTTGCGAGCGGGGATATCCACGCCTGCTATGCGTGCCATGTCTTTCTAACCTTGACGTTGCTTGTGTCGCGGATTGGAGCACAGGACGCGTACGACGCCTTTCCGCTTTATGATCTTGCACTTGTTGCAGATTTTCTTGACGCTGGGTCGTACTTTCATCTCCTGCCTCGTCCTTGTCGTTTGGCGCTTGGCACCGAGTGCCGTTCGGCGCCGGCACCGATGCGCCCGTGGTTCGGTTCCAGGACCTGCATTGGACTCTGTGTCAAACCGCTGGCCCTCCGCGACAACCGCTGGTCCACCCTATCGCCGTACGAATACGTGCGGCCACCTGATCCAGTGCACCTACGCCGTCGACTGCACGCAACAGCCCGCGGTCGCCATAATGCTCCTTGAGCGGAGCCGTCTTTCTTGTGTACTCCTCGTAACGTTTACGCACGACGGCTTCGGTGTCATCCGGACGCTGGACCAGAGTACCTTGGAAATCCGCGGGGGGCGGATTGTAGCGTAGATGAAAGATTTGTCCAGTGGCCTGACATGCACGGCGCCCGGTGATCCGCTCGAGCATCTCGTCGAGCTCGATGTCGATGGATACCACATGCTGGATAGCTCGGTCGGCCGAAGCCAAGAGCTCGTCCAACGCCAAGGCTTGGGGTAGCGTCCTTGGGTACCCGTCGAAGATCGCACCCCCTGCCGCGTCGGCTCGGCCGAGGCGGCCTTCGAGCAGCTCGACCACGAGGGTGTCTGGCACGAGCAGGCCCTGCGACATGTAGGAGTCGAACTTCTTGCCGAGATCACTTTCCCCAGCGCGCTCGGCGCGCATGAGGTCACCGGTGGAAATCGAAGGGATACCGAGCAATTTCGAGAGCCTATGGGCCTGGGTCCCCTTGCCTGCGCCAGGGGGACCAAACAGGATCAGGTCCATGCTCGCAGACACTAGCCACGTCTCCCGCGGATGCGCGAACCTCGAGGGCCCGTCAGCCCCTCGTAGTGCCGCGTGATGAGATGCGACTCGATCTGCTGGACCGTGTCGAGCGCAACCCCAACCACGATCATGATCGACGTGCCGCCGAAATAGAAAGGCACCTTGAAATAGGTCTGCAATAGGTTGGGCACGGTGCACACAGTGGCAACGTACAAGGCTCCTCCGACGGTAATCCGCGTCATGACGCGATCGATGAATTCGGCCGTGGCCTTACCGGGCCGAATCCCTGGAATGAAAGCGTTTTGCTTCTTCAGGTTGTCGGCGACCTGCACCGGCTGAAAGGTCACTGCCGTATAAAAAAAGCAGAAGAAGACGATGAGAACGATGTTGGTCAAGTTGTAGCGCCAGTCGCCGGAGGTGAGCATCGCACTGACCCGCTCCATGCCGGGGATCTGCAGATTGGCCAGGGTCTGGGGGAACATCAACAACGAGGAGGCGAAGATGGGCGGGATGACGCCCGAGGCGTTGACGCGCAATGGAAGATGGGAGGATTGGCCGCCGTACATCTTCCGGCCCACCATGCGCTTGGCGTATTGGATCGGAATTCGGCGCTGGGCGCGCTCAAAAAACACGATGACCGCAACCACCGCCAGGCAGATGAAGGCCACGATAAGCAGGGAAACCGGCTCGATCTGGCCGATCTTGACCTGCGAGCCGGTTTGAACGAGCGCATCCGGCAAGCTCGCGACGATGCCCGCAAAGATTATGAGCGAGATTCCGTTGCCGACTCCCCGCTCCGTGATCTGCTCACCCAGCCACATGATGAAGGCAGTACCGGTCGTCAGCGATACCATGGTGAGCAGCCGGAAGGCCCATCCAGGCTCGGCCACGACGTCACCAAACTGGGTTTGGTCGGAGTTGAGGCCCTCTAGGTACATCGAGATCCCGAAGCTCTGGATCAAGCTCAGCAACACCGTCCCGTAACGTGTGTACTGATTGATCTTTCGCTGACCCGCCTCACCTTCCTTTCTTAACTCCTCTAGATGAGGGATCACCACGCTCATCAGCGTCAGAATGATGCTCGCAGAGACGTAGGGCATGATGCCCAGCGCAAAGATCGAGAGCTGTTCGAGGGCACCACCGGAAAACAGGTTGAACATCCCCAGAAAGGTCCCGGAACCCGCAGCGACGATCTGCTGCATCACGTTGCGGTCCACGCCGGGAGTGGTCACGAAGATGCCTACCCTGTAGACGGCGAGCATCCCCAGCGTGAACAGCAGTCTGCGCCGCAGCTCCGGAATCCTACCGATGTTCGCAAACGTGCTCATACCTGCCGTCCTGCCCGAGCCGCTCGCCAAAGCCTTGCACCCACGCCGCTGCGGAAACCGCTAGCCGCCGGGCTCCAGCTCCTTCTTCGAGCTCGATTGCGGCGCGAGCAGCTCCACCTTGCCACCGGCTCCCTCGATCTTCGCACGAGCCGAGGCGCTGAACGCGTGCGCCTTGACGACGAGCGCGTTGTCGAGCTCGCCCCCACCCAAGATCTTCACGAATTCGTACCTTCCCCGCACGAGACGGCGCGCGGCGAGCTCTTCGGGCCCCAGGATCGTGCCGGCCTCGAGCCCCCCAAGCGCTCCTACATTGACCGTGGCCACTTGCTTGGGAAAGGGATTGCGAAAACCGAATTTCGGCAGGCGCCGCAGCAAGGGCATCTGGCCGCCCTCGAAGCCCCGGGCCGGTTTACGGTTGCCCGAACGCGACTTCTGCCCCTTGACCCCACGGCCGCAGGTCTTGCCCAACCCAGAGCCCGGACCGCGACCCACCCGCTTGCGCGCACGCACCGAGCCCGGCGCCGGTGAAAGTCTGGACAGGATCGGTACCGTCTGCTCGCTATCCATCGCACTCCTCCACCGAAACCAGATGCAGCACCTTCTTTACCATGCCACGAAAGGAGCGGTTGTTGTCGACTATTACGTAGCTGTGCGGGCCACGGAGACCGAGTCCACGCACGATCCTACGTTGCGCCGGCGGGCGCCCGATGACACTGCGCAGCTGCACGACCTTGAGCTTGGCCTTCATGAGCATTCCTCGCCTATTCCATGCTCTGTTGCTGCTGCCCCTCGGATCGTCCGACGGCGAGTCCCCTGCGTGAGGACACGTCCTCAGGGGACTCAAGCAGGCGAAGCGCCGCCACGGTAGCGTTCACGACGTTCTGCTTGTTGTGCGTCCCGATGCATTTGGAAAGCACGTCCTTGATGCCGGCAGCCTCTACGACGGCGCGAACTGCGCCACCCGCGATCACTCCAGTACCCGGGCTTGCGGGACGAAGCAGCACGTTACCGGCGCCGTGATGCCCGTACACCGTGTGAGGAATCGTCCCGCCGGCCAAGGGAATCTTGAACAGGCTCTTCTTGGCCCGCTCGTTGCCCTTGCGGATAGCATCCGGCACTTCGTTGGCCTTTCCGAGCCCCACACCCACGTGGCCATGCCCATCGCCGACGACGACCAGCGCGCTGAAACTGAAGCGCCGCCCGCCCTTGACCACCTTGGCCACACGGTTGATGTGGATGACCCGCTCGGTCAGGTCCTCGAGGTTACTTGGGTTTATTTCGTTCATGTTCTTGCCACCGTCGCGGGGAGTGCTGCAACGCTAGAAGCTCAGGCCGCCGCCTCTAGCTGCTTCAGCCAGTGCCTTGACACGTCCGTGGTAGGGGTAGCCGTTTCGGTCAAAAACGACCTGCGCGATCCCTTTCTCGACACAGCGCGCTGCGATCGCAGCACCCACCACCGCTGCCACCTTGAGCTTGCCACCGTCCGCGTTGGTTGCGCCGATGTCCTTGGTAAGGCTACAGACCGCCGTCAGCGTACGCCGCTCGTCGTCGTTCACAACCTGGGCGTAGATATGGCGTGCGCTGCGAAACACTGTGAGCCGAGGGCGGGTCGACGTTCCGCGCATTTTCTTGCGGATGCGGCGTTTTCGTCTTGCTCGTCCGACTAGCTGAGTTGCCATGGCCTATGAGCCCCGTTACTTGCGGCCGCCTGATTTGCCGGCCTTCTCACGAATGGTTTCACCCACATAACGCACGCCCTTGCCCTTGTACGGTTCGGGTGGTCTCAGGGAGCGAATGCGAGCGGCGACCTGACCGAGCAGCTCCTTGTCGTGGCTTGCCAGATGCAGCCGCGGTCGCTTCTGACCCCCCTCCTCGATTATCTCTACGCGTGCGGACAGCCCTTGTGGAAGCGCAAGCTGTACCACGTGCGATAGACCCAGCGACAGATTCAACTGCCTACCTTGCAGCTCTGCACGATAGCCCACGCCGTACAAGTCGAGCGCACGCGTGTAGCCGTTGCAGACACCATGCACCATGTTCATCAGCAGCGCGCGGGCCAGGCCTTGCATGCGTGCGCCGTTGCCGGCGCTTGCAGGGGCTGGAACCACGCGCAGCCCGTCATCCGAACGAGTCACCGATACCCCCTCGGGCAACACCCTCTCGAGTGCCCCTTTGGGCCCCTTGAGCCTGACCCTGGACCCCGCAATCACGACGGTCGCCTGCGGCGGAACCGGCACCGGTCGCTTTCCGGTGCGTGACTGTTTCGCGGCGGTCTGCCTCGAAGTCATCGCGGCCATCACCAGACCTCGCACAGCACTTCGCCGCCCACGCCCGTCTTACGGGCTTCGGCGTCCGTGAGCACTCCGCGTGAGGTGGACAGTATGGCGATGCCCATCCCGTTGTGAACCCGGGGAATGTCCTTGTGGCCCACGTACACGCGGCGTCCGGGGCGGCTCGTGCGCTGCAGTCCGAGAATTGCGCTGTTGCGATGACGGCCATACTTGAGCCGTACGGTCAAACGCGGCGGGTGCTGCGCATCGGTCTCAAAATCGACGATGTAGCCTTCCTTCTTCAGAATCTCAGCCACTCGGGTCTTGAGCTTCGACAGCGGCATCTCGACGCTGTCGTGATGCGCCATCAACGCATTGCGAATGCGCGAGAGCATGTCGGCTACCGGATCACTCATCATGACGCAGCGTCTCCTACCAGCTCGACTTGGTTACGCCCGGTATCTCACCCTGCAGCGCCAGCCGGCGCAGGCAGATGCGACAGAGCTCGAACTTGCGGTAGTAGCCCCGAGGCCGGCCGCACACCTTGCAGCGGTTGCGCTGCCGAACCGAAAACTTCGGGCGTTTCTTCATCTTGGCAAAAGCCTGGGCACGTGCCATCCGTTTCTCCTGGCCTACTTTCTAAAGGGCATTCCAAGCTTCGCGAGCAGCGCACGGCCATGCTCGTCCGTCCGTGCTGTTGTCACGAACGTAACGCTGAGTCCCTTGATCTTCTCGATCTTGTCGTAGTCGATCTCTGGAAAGATGATCTGCTCGCGCACGCCCAACGTGTAGTTGCCCCGACCATCGAACGCCTTTGGGCTCACGCCGCGGAAATCGCGCACACGCGGCAGGGCTATAAAGACCAGACGTTCAAGGAATTCCCACATGCGGTGCCCGCGCAACGTCACCATGACCCCAATGGGCGCGCCTTCGCGCAGCTTGAAACCGGCGATCGACTTCTTGGCCCGTGTAACCACCGGCTTCTGACCGCTGATGGTGGCGAGCTCCTGGATTCCGCTCTCAATGGTCTTGGGAGTCTGCACAGCCTCTCCCAAGCCCATGTTGCACACCACACGCCGAAGTCGTGGCACCTGCCACAGGTTGCTGAAGCCAAATTCCTTGCTAAGGGCCGGCACCACACGCTCGATGTAACGCTTCTGAAGGTTCGGGACGTACTCAGCCATCCCTCATCACGCACGCTAAGGGCCCTAACTGTCCAGCACCGTCCCGGACTTGACGGCTATCCGGACTTTTCGGCCATCTTTATTCTCACCGACACGCGTCCGCGTGGGCTTGTCGGTCTTGCCATCG
>JAKSBK010000461.1 GCA_022361155.1 Pseudomonadota bacterium | reverse complement strand
TTCCCGCTGATGAAAGCGTCGTAGTCTGCGGTTCACCTGAAAGCCTCCCTTCCGGTGTTCTGGTTGAGGTTGTACAACCCCCAAAACACCGGGCTTTCAGGGTTTAATCCCTGCAAAATGAAGAAAAGTGCGCTTGGTCAGGGACTAGAAGGCCGTCGGATGCTTCGCCAGGCGGGGGCAAGAGGAGGGGCCAGCGATGGGCAAGCGCTTGTGCGGCAAGGAGAGGCAGAAGCGATCCCAACCACCGTCGTGGTGGATTTCGTTCCAGTTCGCGTCCGATCATCACGAAGACGATAGGAGCCGCCCAGAAGAGCAGGCGTTCGGTATCGCTTCCTCCAATCCACGATAGCAGGGACACCGCCGCTAGCGCTGCCAGAAGCGGCTGGCGCTCAAGCAGGAACGTTGTTTGCCGCCGCCAGCCGGCCAGCGCCACGAGCAGAAACGGGCCGTATGCTATGAACCACGCCAGCACGTAAGTGTGTGGCTTCTTAGCCACGAAATTGCGTGCGAGGTTTGCCAAAGCTTCACTCTTGTTGCTGATTGCGACTCCTTCGTGAACCAAGCAGGTAACGACGATGCCCCCTATGATTGGAATCAGTCGGGGCCACAGTCGTTTTGGGTCGCCGCGTTGCAGCCTGGGGAGCCAACGCAGCCATCCCTGACGTTCGAATCTGAGCGGGTTCCCAGCGAAAAGGGCCGCTACACCCGCGACGAGAACCGACTCCCGGAAAGCCGCACCCACGGTGCAGCATCCAGCTGCGGCTATGAGAAACCCAACCCGTTCCGTAGCCTGAAAGCGTAGGACGCACCAGAACCCCAAGAACAGCAAGAGGCCTGCAGGGTCATCGACCATGTAGGGACGGTAGGGAAGGAAGCGGACCAAGGAGTGAAATGCCATGACGAAACACAGCACACAGAGCAATCGCACCCAGCGCTGGTTCAAGGTTTCTCGCAGACAGAGCCAGAAAAAGATGACCTGGGCCATGGCCGACGCCAGGCCGATGGCGAGCGAAGCGTTCCTGAGCGACTCGGGCGCGAGCTGCGCCGCCAGCCATGGCTGGCCCACACGGTAGGCGAACGGCGCGCTACCACGAAGCTGCTCGTCAGGTTTGGCAGTGAAGAGCACAGATCCGTCCGCGAACTGACGAGCCAGGTGATGATATGCGGCTCCGTCCCACAAGAACCCCTTCGGGCTACAGGGTGTCTGGAGGAGCAAGGTGACGGCAAGCACGAGCACCGTGCCGCCGACGACCAGTAGCAGCTCCCTGAGCTCAGGCGCAAGACGCAGCATCTTGCAGGCGGCACGGCAGTGTTCGCTGAGCTGGCACGCAGCTATGTCCGAAAACGCTGAATGATGCGCTTCGCTGCACGGAGAACTCCCATGGGAGCGCGGAGTGCCGCGATCTTATCGAGCTTGCCGGCGTGTATATCGCTTCGCGTGGAACGGGTGCCGCCGAGACTTGGATGGGCTACTAGAGTTCTCACGGAGGAGTTCTGGGATCTGAAAGTCGAAAAGGCACCGTCCACGTGCATGGGACCGCCGTCTGGATGACCGGGGGGTCGCGCTAGTACTTTCTGCAGGAAGGTGACCAGGCGCTGGATGCAGGGCTCGGAAACGCCATAGAAATGCGCAAGCATCACGGGGTCGTCGAAAGGCACGAGCATGGTGGGCGCGACTCTGGGAACGCTCAGTGCGTGCCCCAGGTACACCATGTCCCATGGTGTCGACTCGAGTTGCTCCACCACGCCAGCCTGATCGTGCAACAGCTCTCCGTTTACCATGAGATCGTCTTCGAGGACCAGGACCCTACCATGTCCTTGCTCCAAGGCATGCGTCAGGCATCCCAGGTGGCTCAAGAAGCAGCCACGGGCTCCGACACTCGGGAAACCGGCAGGAGATGTAGGTCGACAGGCGTCGAACCAATGCACTTTGCTGTGGAGTCCGCCGAGTTCGCCTGGTGGCGCCGTAGGGTCTGTTTTCAGGCCGATGTGGCGGACACTCCGACGCGATTTAGGTAGACCCATGCGTGTCAGTTCGGTGAGCATATCTCGGCGCCGATCTGCGCGATCGGGCAGATTAATAACATACACACAGTCAAAGTACTCTGCTAACGGTGAACGCATGATGCCTTGTTCCAGCGAGAAACTGCGAGAGCAGTGCCAACCCTCAGCCCACATCCCCCTCATACGTACTGGCGGGCAACGGCTGAATGGCCGCCAACGGTTTTGAGTTTCCATGGTGGCTTTGGCAAGGGTCGCCGGGACGGCCGCAAGGGTCGCCGGGACGCCGGGACGGCCGCCGACCCGACTCTCGATAGAGCGGCCGGTGTCAAGTACATGCAGTGGTCCCCTCCGGCAGCGCGGTGCGCAGTCGGCAATACGAGAAGTGGGCGCCCGCCGAGAGGGACGGCACAGGTACCGTCGGCCCTTTCAACTACCACCGGGACACGGCGCTGTTTGGCGCTTCCCGTGGGACCGAAGACGTGGATCTCGTCGGCCATGGCCACACGTTCGCCCCAGAGCAGCGTGACGGTGAGCCCGATGGCCAACAGCCCGATTTCCGGATGGCCAAGTTGCCCAGGCGACCGAGCTCATCCTTGAGGTCGAGCACGAGTTGACCCTAGCTCCATGACGGTGCAAAAAGGGGGTTGAGCGTCCTTGCAAGGGGGTGTCGGTGGGCCGTCAGGTAGTCACAACGGTTGTCTTCACCCAGGTGGATATGCCCGGGCGATGGCCACCAAGTTGTTGGCGATTGCGGCCCACGCGACCGCTCGGGCCATGCCTTGCTTGCTTCGGTAGCGACCGCGAGCGATGCCGAAGGTGTGCTTGAGCCTTGAGATGCGTGCCTCGCCGCCGGAGCGCCAAGCTCGTGCCCGTTTGAACCAACGTTGTCGTTCGTAGCGTGTTCGGGCTTTGCATTGCGAGTGGCCTTTCGCACTGACAAGCTAGATTCATGTCTTCATGCGCTCAGCGGAGCCGGAGACGGATATCGAGCTCGGCGGCTCGAGGCACTGATTCGGAGGCAATCGGCTTCCAAGGCGAGTGAGCCATGAAGATCGTCTGGCCGGTCTTGGGAATCCTGTGCTCCACGGTGGCAGCGTGCTCGGATGGCGGCTCGACTGCAAGCGCTGGAGGCACGGCGATCGCCGGCCTGCCTGGGTTCGTTGCCGCCGCAGGAACGCCGGGGTCGGCCGGTACGGGGGGAGCAGGACCGGCTCCCGGCCTGGGCGTACCGCTCTGCAGTGCAGGTGTAATCCCCCCCCCTCTACCACGCCAGCTGTGCAACGGCTCGGAAGGAATCCAGCTCGGTTACCGTGTGGAAGCCGGTGGCCAAGAGCTTGCCGAGCGCCGGATGCTACGTGAGAACGGGTACGAGTACTTCTACATTGATGGGCAGTGTAACTACTGGGTATTCGGGGCTTCTTCAATACCCCAGATCAACTTCGTGTCCGTCGTACACGGAGATCTGTGGCCGATGAGAACGGGCCGCCTCGATCCACAGCAGCGCGCCCAGCTTGCACACGATCTGCTGTACGATCGCTGGCCCGAGCTGTATGGGGAGTACAGTCCTCCCGGCTGCCCCCACTGCGGCCGGGAGGTATTTCTGGACGTTGCGGGCTCGATCACCTGCGGGCAGTGCTCGGAGCGGCCGGAGCTCAAGGTGGTCCGCGATGCCGCCCGAGCCTGGTTGCCGCTGCTCTACCGGCTCGGTCAAGACGCCGCCGGCCCCATGCGTATCGTCGCAGCCGACGGGATACGCAGCGACTTTGGGGGACGGGTGCTGCAGTGGACGTTGGACTTCCCGCTGGCGGAGATCACTCTCAAACCCTTCACGGATTCCCGGGGCAGGGGCCGACTGGTCAAGGGAAAGAACGCTGCGAAGGTGCGCGCGATGCGGCAACAGTACATGCACGTTCTTCCTACAGTAACGGACGGATCGGTGCCGGTGGCCGAGCCGGGCAGCAAGGTCTGGGCGCTTTATCTACGTGATGCGATGCCCTTCGAGGACACCGCCGGCACCCTGTGCTTCGGACCCTAGGTCCTAGGAACTTGCCACCACGTCTGAGCCCAATCGCATGAGGACTTCCACATGCTACGGGCTGCCGCAAGCGGTGCCCGTAGCGTTGGCCTTGCCAGTGCCGGTCGCGGTCTCGAGCCTCGCCCCTCCGATGTCCCCTGCGTCGTCCGAGGTGCAGGACCGGATGCAGGGACCGGGTGCGGCGCACGAGACCCCGAGAGCAGCACATTCGCGAGTCCCGCAGGTCGGTACGAACACCCGCGGCCCACCCGCGTAGGCGCAAGGGTTTGGCCATCCACATGCCGTAGCTCGGAAACCTCCGAAGCCTCCGAAGCCTCCGAAGCCTCCGAGACCTCCGAAAACTCCGACACCCCCGACACCCCCGCGAACTCCGAAACCCCCGCGACTGCAGACCCGTCCCTGCCCGCGCGTGACGCCAGAACCCGGACAGGGGCCGGGCAGGCTCTGGTTGCCCCAGCACGCGACGCTGCCTTCGTCCAGTCTTGCACACGTGTGGCGCTGATCTCAACCGTGAGACTCAGCCCGCTCACAGCGAC
>JAKSBK010000460.1 GCA_022361155.1 Pseudomonadota bacterium | reverse complement strand
CTTTGCTCGATGAAACGGCGGGTGCGCGGATCGTGATAGCCGCTCACTGCCGCAAGGTGCCGCCCATGCCGAGCGTAGAACCTGTTCTGCCTCTCCATGGCCAGCTCGCGCAGGTACTTCCCGAGCATCGACGCAAGGGCTACGAGCAGATGTCGGGCGTCGGCGTCCACTTCAAAGTGAACTCGACCGAGCCCGGCCACGCGATAGCTCACGCGTCCCGTGGCCTGACGAAGCACCTGCACGTCGTCCGGTCGGAGCAGTGTGAAATAGGGCACGTAGCCACGAATACCGCCGACCATGCCGCAGCGAGCTTCAAGATCAGCCTGCGAAGCCTCGCGTGCATCGACGAGCAAGCGTTCGAACATCGAAACATCGAGCGCGAATCGGGAGCCGAGCCTGGCCGACTCAGCGTTGAACACCCGCGCACAGGCAAGCAGCGATCGCGCCCTGCGCAAACGCACCCCCGCTTTGGCAAGCTGCTGCAGCGCGGCATGGCCGCAGCCGATGTCACCTCCGAAGGCAGGAAGACTCAACCGGGTCTGCCAGCACTGCGGCGCCGAATGCTTCGGGCAGGGGGCCCTGAGCGCGGCCAGGCCAGCCAGCGAGACGCTCGCGAGCAGCGCGTCGGCGTCGCGTGGCAGCGCTCCCGACAGCCGCTCCACCAAGGCCAGCACAATGCCTTCGGTGTGGCGCATCTTGCCAAAGGCCGAAGTCAGCTTGCTGTCGTGGATGCCGAGACGTCGCCCCAGCTCGCACAGGGACGGGCGCCGGTAGCGCCGAGTCTCGGCACAGATCGCGGTAGCCACCAACGGGCCGAGCCGCGGACCAAGACCGTTCTCGTCGACGCCAACCAGCCACACAAGCCGCACGCTATCATGTCCAACCCCGCCCAGGACGCCGAACCTGGCTTCGCATGGTAGCGGGCCATGGCCCGCATCCTCTGGACACGGGGACGGGGCGGCAAGCGCGGGTGGATCGGCCACGCGGCTTGCGAATAGTTGCAGCGGCCGGAGGCTGCTGGCCGATGCGGGTTGGCTCTGGAGGCTTGAGATCGCGCCCGATTCGTCGCAAAAGGACCCGTTCTGCGGAGATCGACCATCCACAGCAAGGCACATCGAGCGCCGGGAACCCGGCGCTGGCGCTGGATCCGGCTGTTGCCGGCCGTGAGTCTACTACTGCCGGTGATCGCGCATGCTCAGGCTGCGCCAAGGCCCCTGGCCCGACTGCTGGTTACGTCAGGCGTGGAGGGGGAGTTCGCTCGGCCCGTGTGCGACTCTTCCCGGTCGCTGGCTCCGGGTCGCTTTGCTTTGCCTGCGAGCGCCCTCGAGTGGCAGCAACGAGCGAGCGACCGCCCGCTGATCGTCGACACGGGCGGCCTTCTCGCTCCTCGCGGTGTCGTGCACTTCGCCTTGAAACGAGCCCCTCAGACCCTCGCCACGCTCGTGCAGAAGCTGGGTTATCGGGCCCTGGCGCTGGGTGCAGACGATCTGCAGAGCGAGCTCCATCTACTCGTATCGATGGTGCGGACGCTGCGGGCCAGGGGCATTCCCGTGATCGCCAGCAACCTGCACTGCAGCAGGGGCACCAGCGAGCTGTGCCAGCACCTGGTCGACGCGGCCGACGGGGTCTCGCTGCATGCCGTGGGCAGCATGCATGTGGCCGTGGTCAGCTTGCTCACGCCACGTGCGCTGCTGGCTGTAAGCAGAGACCTGGGCAGGGAGTTTCGGGTGGAGGAACCGGCCCGCGCCCTCGGGCGCGAGGTGCGGGAGGCGCGCGCGCTGGGGGCGGATCTCGTGGTCGCAACCCTCGATACCTGGCGCAGCGACGACGCGGCCTCGCGACTGCTGGCGCTGGCGGACGAGTTGCCAGACGACGGCCGGCCAGACTTGCTGTTCGCTTCGACCGCGGGACGCCAACTGCTGTTCGCGCGGACGCCCAAGCTGCGTCCCGCACTGCTTGGCACTTCACCCGGATCGGTGCTCGAGGTTCACGTACGACCGGCGACCATGGGCACGGCTCATGACCTGTTGGCACGACCCGCACTGCACGGTACGGAGCCCGCTCCGGCCGTGAAGGCGTGGATGGACGCGGTTGGCCGGAGGTACTGCCGCGAGTGGGCCCGCGCGCTGCCCGGCGCGGCGCTGAGGACACCGCTGTCGCCCCAGGAGCTGCTCAACCTGAGCGGGCAAGTGACCCGTGCGCTCGCCCGTGCCGAGGTCGCCGTGCTGGAACAGGAGGAGCTTGTGACGGACTGGAAGCCGGTCAGCAAGCACAGCTTGACGCGCAGCGATCTCGAGGTCGCGCTGCGGTGGAATCAGCCGTTGGTCCTGGCCAATGTGCCTGCCGGTTGGCTCGCCCAGGTGGCGACCCTGACCGAGGCGAAGCAACTGCGCCTGGTTGGGCTGCAAGGAAACGGTGATGACTTGCGCATCGCCGGACACAAGGCCGATCCGCGCGACCGCTATCGGGTGGTTGCAAGCCGCTTCGCCGCACACGAGCACCTGCCTCCGGGTGTTGACTGGCAGCCGTTCGGTTTCGCACCCTCCCGGACACGGATCCGCCGCTACCTCTCCATGCGCAGGCATGCCGATCCTCGCGAGACGCTCCCAGCCCCGGATCGAAGCACCGTATGGACCTACCGCATCGACGCAGAGACCCGACTCGCTGGCACGGCGGTCCACCATCAAAGGACCGCGATGGCTGGAATGCCTGCCGCGCCCAGCTACGAGGCCGCACAGCTCAACCGGCAGGAGAGCCTCACGTTGGGGGGCCGCACCCAGTGGCGCCTGGATGCCGCTCACCGCAACTGGGCGCTCGAGCTGCTGGCCATGGGACGCTACCAGACCACCCGGGCCCTTACCGAACGGCTCGAGACCACCGAAGGTGACGACTTGCTCTCGGCCCGGGCCACCTTCCATTGGCGCGGGCTGCGCCGCCCAGAGCAGACCCGCTACGTGCCGGACCCCTACGTCGAAGGCTACCTGGAGAGCGAGTTCACGCTGCCAGGTAGCGAGACGCGAAAGTTCCGTCACATGCTCCTGCGTCCCACCGTAGGACTGGGTGTCCCCTTGAGCGCCGAGCTAACCATCAAGCTCGCCACCGGATTGGAGACACAGCTCCTCGACCCTGCGCGACGCGCTCTGCCTGGTGCGGGTCTGGAGGTCGTGCTCAAGCCCTGGGTGATCACCCAGGGCGAGGAGCGCAAGGTAGAGTTGGAAGCCAGCGCCAACTACTTCGCCTCGGACTGGCTGGGTAAGGCCCAGCAGACGCTGCGCGGACACTTCAGCGCGAAAATCGAGCTCACTTCCCTGCTGGCGCTCAAGCTGGGCATCGACCTTTACGCGGAGGATCAGGCTGGCAAGTCCCTGGCCGTGGCCAGCAACTTCACCACCGGGCTCAACATGAGCTGGTTCGGGCGCGCCTCGAAACTGTAGCGCTGCGATTTGTAGCGCCTCGAAACCGAAGCGCCCTGCAACCGCAGCGACGTGCCTGCGCTACCCACGGTCACGGAGGCCTTGCGCGGCGCCGGTATCGGTACGGGCGGCGAGCCAGGTCTGCTCATCGCAGCCAGCGAAGGCGGCCACCACAGCAGGATCGAACCGAGCTCCGGCGAGCGCTGCGATCTCGTAGACGGCTTGCGCGTGAGTCAGCGCCTGCCCAAGGGGTGCCTCCGAGGTCATTGCCTCGTACGCTTCGGCCAGTGCAACGACCCTGGCAGCGAGCGGGATCTGCTCCCCCTTGAGACCGGATGGATAGCCGCCGCCGTCCCAACGCTCACGATGGTACAGCACGGCGTCGCGCGCCTCGGCGAGGCATTGGATGCCGGACAGAAGCTCGCCGCCACGTTGCGGGTGCTCGCGTGGAGGCTCCGCGTCCTGCTGCGTTGCAGGGGCTCGACGGGACAACACCTCGTCGCTTGCCACCAGCAGCCCGACGTTGTGCAGGGTGCCGCCTAGCTCGTACATGCCGCGTTCGTCCACCGGACGCCCCAGCCGCGCCGCCAGGAGCCAAGACCAGCGGCCGACGCGACGGGCATGCAGACCGGCACGCGCATTCCTGAGCGTCAAAGCCCTCACCAGCGTCGTGGTGATCGAGCACGCCTCGTGTTCTTGCTGATGATCGAAGAGGCGCCCCTGCTCGAGGGCGTTGTCGAGCGCTTCGTCGAGCTCCTGCAGCGCGAAGGGCTTGGGCAACACCCCCCATATCCTCGCCGTGCCCAGGTGGCGGAAGACGGTCTCGACGTCGCGCTCGCCGGTCATGACCAGCACCGGCGTGCTGCGGTAGACTCGTGCTATCCATGCTGCCAAAGGCGTGCTCTTGTCCACGGCGCGATAGAGCTTGAGATCGCTCAACACCGCCGAGAACTGGCGCTGGCGCAACAGTGCCTCCGCGTCGCGGGCGTTTGCCGAGGGGACCACGCTGAACGAAAGCTGCTTCAGATTGCGGCATGCACTGCGCAGCATCCGTTCGTCATCGTCCACCACCAACACGTGACCCTTGGTGGGGCCGACCCCTGTGCCACTTGCCATGACGCGCTCCTTGGCCTGCGTGTCGCTACGCATCGCTATAGCCCATGGATCACCCGCTCGCTGCTCTACGCGCACCCATACCTTAGGCCTTGCGGGCGACCAGGACATTGCATGGCGCATGCCGCACGATCTTCTCGGCAACGCTACCTATGAGCAGGTGGGCCAGCCCCGTGAGGCCGCGCGTGCCGACTATCACCAAGTCTGCCCCGAGTCGCTGCGCACATTCGCAGATCGCCTGAGCGGGACTGCGATGCGGCAGGATCTCCAGCTTCACGTCGTTGGCAGAAGGTAGACGGAGCCTGCGCAGCTCCGCCAGCTTGTCACGGACGGCACTATTCATCTCGCGCTCGATCTCGGCTTGCACCTGCTCGAAGCTCGGTACGGCCAAAGGCGGGGCCACGGGCTGTGGCCAGTACACGTGTGCAAGCACCAATTTGGTCGCTGGATCGCCAGCCATGTCAGCCGCAACGTCCAGCGCCGCCAGCGAATCGTCAGAGAAGTCTACCGCAACGAGAATCGTACCTACCTGTGTCATGATCTTCCCCAAACGCCCAGCCCGGGCCGGTCTGTCGTTCTCAAGGTTCCTTGTTCCACGCAAAAGCCACCCTCCGCCATGTCGTGCCCCAAATCAAAGCTGCCATCGAGGTCGAGATAGCGCGTCGCCGGAGCGGAAAGCGCCGCATGCAAGGCTGCGGCGATGCTGATCACACTCTCATCCATGCACCCCCACATGAGCTCGCGCCCCGACGCTTCGGCGATGGTGGCGATCCCCAACCCCGAACGTATGCCACCGCACTTCATTAACTTGATATTGAAGATCCCAAAGGCTGCCGGCGGCGCCGCGACGCGCACGGCATCTCGTTCGTCATGCAGGCTCTCATCGGCGGCAATGCTGCGGCGAAGCGAGGCCGGCAGCGTCCTCATCTCCTCGAGCGCCGCGGCCTCGAGCGGTTGTTCCAAAAGCTCGACGCCCAAGCCCGCGACGGCCTCGCTGAAGCAAAGCGTCTGCTCGCGGGTATAGCCCTGATTGGCGTCGACGCGGATGGCGACGGAGTTGCCAAATCGCTCGTGCAGCCTGCGTACCCTCTCGATATCGGCGTTCAGATCCAGGCCAATCTTGACTTTCAGATGGCGAAAGCCCCGGCCGACGTACTCCTGCGCCTCGTCCAACGCGGCTTCGGTGCTCTTGATGCCAATCGTGATCGACGTCGGCAGAGCACTGTACTGCCTGCCAAGAAACTCGACCAGCGGAACATCCACAGAGCGCGCAAACAAATCGTACAGGGCCATGTCCAAGCAGGCTCGGGCAGCAGGGGCGCTGCGAAGCCGTGTCTCCGCCTCTCGGCTCAGCGCCCCGAGCCGGCGCGCGTCACGGCCCTCGAGCCACTCCAGACGCTCCGGCGCAAGGGCCGACCCACAGGCGAGCTCCGATTCGCCGGTCACGTGCTCTGCGGGGGAAGCCGAGCCGTAACCTACGAGTCCCTCCTGCGCGACGAGCTTGACGAAAAACAACTCGACCGAAGAGATCTCACGCGTGGCGATCGTGTACGGACGGGTGAGCGGAAGCGATTGCTTCCAGCTCTCGACGCGCCGAATCCTCATGTGCTCTGCCTCCGGGCCAAACGCGAGCAGAGCACCTCGACCAACCCGTCAACGCCCTCGCTCAGAGGGCGAACAACGGGCAGAGCCAGCTCTTGCCGAAGCGCTGACTGGAGCCGCGCGGCCTTTGCGACGTCAAGATCCTGATCGTTCATCGTCACGGCCACGACCTCGGCACCAAGGAGCCGCACGAGCGCGATCTCGTCCTTGATCCCGGGGATGCGGCAGCCGAGCCGGTCCATGTCCGTGAAGAACTCACGACCTGGAGCATGCTGCAGGATGACGGCGCGGGCCCCGGCCGAGACTATGAACTCGGAGCCGCAGGGCCCGGAAGGATTACGAAGCGCTGACTGCCCCTCGAGCAGGATCAGGTCAGGCTCCTGTTGGCGCTGGCAGTCCAGGATCGCCGCCTCGAGCTCGCCGCACACGAAATCGTTGGGCGTCGCATCGAGAATGAAGCCGTGACGGTAGCCCTGCAGCCAGCCGCTCTGGCCGGTGTAGATCATTTCCGCGCGCAATCCCCGACGCCGGCATGCATCGGTCAAGAGCGAGCAGGTCGTGCGCTTGCCGATCGCGCAGTCCGTGCCGAGCACAGCCACGCGCGGCGTGTCCAGGGTGAGACTCTCGCCGGACCAGAATCGCATCTGCTTGGTGGGTCTGGGCTTGCGCAGATCGATGATGCGAGCGCCCTGCTGTTCGGTGAGCGCCAAGAGCTCCGGATCATCCGAGAGCAGGTTGTGCAGACCGTTAACGAGCGAGAGACCGGCTCGCGCGGCTTGCACTAGCTCCTGGCGCATTTGTGGAGGCAGGCGACCGCCGGCCGTTGCCACGGCCACGACGCAGTACGTCGGCGCTGGGGAAGCTCGATCCAGCAAATCCGCCAAGCAGCCGGCGATCGGAATCCCGCGATGCACCCTGTCGAGCACCTCGCCGGCGTCCCGTCCTGCCAGCTGCGGATCCACGACGCCCTGGATGCGGTAACGGCTCGGGCCCCTCACCAGCGCGTGGGCTGTCTTGCCGTGAACGGTTCGAAAGAGCTCGCCGGTGAGCAGGATCGCGCCTTCACGCATCGGCGGCACTTTAGCCAAAGGGCGCTTCCCGTGCCAGGGTGCGAACAGCGACTCGACGCCTTGGCGTTTCGGAGTTTGTGATCGGTGGTGAACCGACCTACCGCGACCGGGAAAGAGAGGCGCTCGTGCCACCCTGTGCCACGTCCGGGCGAGTTTGGGGACCACCCGCGAGCCACGTCCGGTGCTGTCTTGCGAGTCCGTGGAGCTGTAGCTGTTCAGGCCCCAGCCAGTCGGGTCTCAAGGCGGTTTTCTGGGCGAGCACGCCCGCAGGAATCGCCCGAGGAGTAGTGCTGGGCTGCGGTTGGAATCGGCTGCAGCGCAGGGCGAGGCCGAGGACGAAAGCCGCCCAGAAAACCGCCCGGGAAGCCGTCGTGCAAGCGTGGTCACCCCGTGAACAGTTGCGTGGAGCTAGCCAGCCGTCCCGAGGCCGCCACGCCCCCAATTTGGCACGATTTGTGTTACCGAATAACTTGAACAAGCTGTCGTGCCGGCAGGGATTCGTGCCCAACAACGCCCCACTTGCAGGGGCCGAACGGTTACGAGCCAGAAGCTGCCGGGCCTCGCGTGGCCCAAGGAGAGCACATGAACGGGATGAGGAATGTGTCCAACATCGGACCGGGAGCCGGAGGATGATCGTAGGTCGTGGGTCTCTTGCCGTGACGAGGCGATGTGGGGCATCGGTCCGGACTCCATCCCGGCAACACGGGGTCAGGGCTCGCCAAGCGCTCTGCGCTGTCGCCGCCGCCACAATCGCAGGCTGCGGCATCACCAGCGGGCCGCCCGGGCAATTCGCGGGCGGCCCTGCGGCTGGCGGATCTGCGGCTGGCGGATCTACTGGAGCTGGTGGCTTCATAGGCTTTCCTGGCCTGTCCGGCTCGGGAATGTCCGGCTCCGGCAGCAGCGCGGGAACCGCAGGCGGTGTGGCAGGAGCAACGGGAGCCGCAGGGTCCGCCGGCGCAACGGGTGCAGGCGGCTTCGGTGGCGTGGCTGGAACCGCCGGCGGTGCTGCAGCAGCAGGGATCGGCGGAACCGGTGGGCTGGCCGGGGCTGCGGGAGCCGGTGGCACCGGAGCCAGCGCCTGCACCAGCGACGCTGAGTGCGCGCCGAACGGTTGGTGCCGGCCCACGCTCAGCGGGCCCAGCCAATGCACGCCGTTTCGCCAGGAGGGTCAGAGCTGCGGGGGGTTCACCCCGATCGAGCACGCGACGCGTTGCCAGCCCGGCCTGATCTGCTGGGGCCGCCTGGTACCCGTGGACGGCCCGGGACGTTGTTCGCGGCCATGCAAGACCGACGTGGACTGCGGCCCGGGACGCTTGTGCGTCCGGGGCCAAGGTGTCTGCCAGGATGCTGCGGGGGGCGGGGGCCCAGGCGACCCCTGCGCCAGCGATGGCGAATGCATGCGTGGTCTCGTGTGCGAAGGCTGCGGTCCCGCCGGCCAGCGCTGCGTGACCGGTTGCCGAACGGCGCAAGACTGCAGGCTCGGCCAGCAATGCCGGCAGATCCAGTGCGTGACCTGCCCCTGCCCCGCTCAGTGTGTGGGTCAGGGGCGTGCCTGCACCGCGCGCGAATGCGGACCGCAACCGGGCGCGCCGAACATACCCTGCCCGGACGGCATCAACTTCTCGGGGCCTGGACCGTGCGAGCGTCAGCCCGACGGGAGCTGCGCCTACACCTGGCTCAGCTGCCCCTCGACCTTGCCGGCATGCGTCTCCGGCTTGCCGCAGGGCTGGTGCAACCCGAGCAGCGACCGGCCGTGCAGCTTCCAGGGCAACGACTGCACCTGCGCACCGGTCTGCTCGGGCGTTGCGCCGCCGCCGGGGATGACCCACAGGTGGTCCTGCGTGCCACCCAGGCCACCCGAGTGCCCTGCAGCGGCCCCGCACAACGGCACGCCGTGCCTGACCGAGGGGCTGACATGCAGCTACGGCAGCTGCGGTGCAGCCCACGCCACGTGCGCGAACGGCCTATGGAGCGTGCTGTTTGTGCCACCACCGCCATGAGCGCGAAAGCACGCTCCCGAAGCTCCCTCCGAAGAGTCCAGGTTCATTCGCGCTTGCTCATCCGCTCGACGCGCAAGCGGTGCTCGGCATCGAACAACCTGTGCAGGCACAACAGCACCGAGAAGCCGGCGCCCAGGGCGGTCGCTCCGGCGATCAGAAACATGACCATGATCTGGTAGCGCGCAGCCAAGGTGGGTGGAGTGCCTCCCATCAGCTGCCCCGTCATCATCCCCGGAATCGTGACGAGCCCCACCACGCTCATGGCGTTCAGGATGGGGATCATGGCGCTTCTGAGCGCCTCGACCGCCACGGGTCGCGCGGCCTCCCAGCGCGTCGCTCCGCAGCTCAACAGGGATTCCACCCGGCCACGACCCTCATCGAGCTCGTTCAGGCAGCGATCGATGCCGAGACTCACGCCTGTCAGTGCGTTGCCAAGCACCATGCCCACCAGGGGGATGAGGTAGCGCGCGTGCCACCACGGCTCGACCTCGATGACCAGCGCCGTGCCCACCCAGACCGCGGGCGCGGCACCCAGCAACAGCGCCACGAACGTGCTCGCCACGGCGCCCGCGTAACCCCGCTCGGAGCGTGCGATCGCTTCCCGGGCTGCCAGCGCCACCATCAGCGACGCCACACCCAGGACGAGCCCGGGATGGGCGACGCGAAATATGGGGACGAGCAGATAGCCGAGGATCGTGAGCTGAACGGCCGTGCGCAGGGCGGCCAGCATGAGCTTGCGCTCCAGGCGAAGGCCCAGCAGCAGCGAAAGCCCGCCGTTCAGCAGCAGCAGAGCGGCCGCGAAGGCGAGTCTCGGCCAGCCGATGTCCAGGGCGCTCGTCATGGGCCGAGCTCGAGCCTTTGCGTTGCCACGCGCTCGGCCTGCGCAGCGTCGTGCGTGACCCATACGCTCGGCGTTGCTCGCAAGCTTGCCTCCAGCGCCAAGCTCACTCCCGCGTCGAGGGCGGATGTGGGCTCGTCCAGCAGCAGGACGTCGGGCCGACGCGCGAGCCGCAGCGCCAGGTAAGCACGCTGGCGCTCACCCCCGGACAGGCTGCTCCAGGGCCGGCGCCACGACTCCGGGCTCAGGCCCCAGCTGCTCGCAAGCGCGAAGGCGTCGTCGTTGCTGCGGCCACGCTGCGCCTGCAACGCCTCGATCTGGCTCGCGTACTGTGCGGGTGTCCCACGCAGCTCCGGCACGACTTGGGGCACGTAGGCCACCCGGGCGCGCCAGGTAGGGATACCAAGCTCGGAGGGGATCCGCCCGTCCAGCCGTACGCTACCCGCCTCCAGGGGATCCAGCCACGCCAGCGCCCGCAGCAGCTGGGATTTGCCCGTGCCAGACGGCCCCAACACCGCCAGGGTCTGGCCGGACCCGAGCGAGAAAGACAGGTCTTCGAACAGTGCTCGGCTGCCAAAAGTCCGTCGTAGTGATTGTGCTTCGAAACGCATGGCGCCACAGCGTCTCGCGCCTTCGAAGACCCTCGGGTCGTCAGCGCGTTTCGGTCACGAGCACATCGTCCCACTGAGCGCTGAGGCTGAACGCGCGCACGCCCACGCTTCCACCTCCCGTGATGACGGCGTCGTCGCTCGTCAGAACCAGGCTATCGTCCACGTAGAATTCGTGGCGAGCTCCCTTCACCACGGCG
>JAKSBK010000459.1 GCA_022361155.1 Pseudomonadota bacterium | reverse complement strand
GCTCGCCAGACGAAGCGAGCGGATTGCCGTGCCGGCGCTCGTGCGCCACATCCTGGACCACGAGACGAAACTCGAGGATCTCGAACCGCTGGCGACAGCTGTCGTGGCTTTGGGTTCACCCGTGGTGGTTCCGGCCCTGGCGCAATTCGTCCGACTCTACCATGCGGACAGCTCCTTCCGCTCAGCGCCTCAAGCCCTGATCATCGCCATTTCGGGCCTGCTAAAGCACGGCGGCGTGGAAGGGAGAGCGCTTGTGGAGGCGCTGTCGCGGCGTCGCGACACGCTGCCTGCAATCGTGATCGCGGCCCGAGAGCATCTTGCGCAGCCGGGAACGAGCGAGCTTGCACGCGAGTCGAAACGGCGAGACGAGCCGACGCGCCTCGCAGCGCTTTCGCAGGCACAAATCCGAGCCCAGTTCGCGCCGCACGTCGATGCCGTGCGGCGCTGCCTGCGGTCTGAGATCGCTCGGGGACCGATGCTCACCGAGGTCCGCATCGCGTTCGTGATCGATCCTCGCGGTGCACCCTATGGCTTCAGCATGATCCCCGCGAGCGCGGAGTTCACCGTGTGCCTCGAGCCCACCTTGCGGCGCATGAGGTTTCCGGCTCCGGGGCGCCGGCAGCTTGCCCAGTACGCAGTGCGCATACGCGACCCGGGGCAGCCCTACGCGGCCGGCCCCATATCGGCTACGCGGTCTCGGCTGAGTTGGTGGTCCGACAACGCCGATCGAAACGGCAATCGCGCGCAGCCAGCGCACCTGCGTCCTTGGTGGAGCGGATCCGGGCAAGAACCCAGCACTTCGGCCGCCCCCGCGGAAGCTGGCTCGCAGTGGTGGCTTGGCGCTGAGGTCGACTTGGCCGTCACCGAACCGGCCGTGGTTGCACCAGAGCCTGCCGCGGAGCCCTCGACAGAGGAATCGGCGGGTCGCTCGGGAGCCACGGCTCGGACCCTCAACGAGTGGTGGAAGCCCGCCGGCGAGCGCTAGTTGCTGCCGGGACCAGGACGAAAGCCGCTCTGCCGCCATTCCGGACAGGAACTCAGTAGCGTCCGCGGACGCCGGCAAACACCCGGCGACCGGTTCTCAGGTTCTGAAACGGTCTGATCTTGCTGCCGATGAACCTCACCAGTGTCGTGTTGGTGAGATTCAATCCCTCCACGAACAGCGATGCGTTGTCCATGAGGTCCACGGTGAATTTGGCGTCCAGCTGCCCGAAGTCGTCTGTGAAGCGCGCGCCGCCGTTGTGGATCTGTTCGAAGAACCTGGTCCGGTAGTTGTATGCGAAGCGGACGCTCACCGGCTTCACTTCGTAGAACGCCACCACGTTGAGACTGTGCCGCGACTGGCCCGGTATCGGCAGCACCTCGTTCGACTGGGGGTCCGTCGTCGTGGTCGTGCTCTGGGCGAACGTAGTTCGCGATCAGCCCCAGGCCGTCCAAGGGTTTCGGCAGCACCGTGAAGGTATGCTGAAAAGCCGCTTCGAATCCGTAGGTGTTGCCGCCTTCTCCGTTGAAGGGCCGGGTCACGCTGGCGTTCGGAATTCCGGGCAGCGACTCGGGCATGGCAGCCAGACCGACGAAGGAATGGATCCGCTTGTAGAAACCGCCGAGCAACAGCGCCGAGCCTCGATCGAAATACCACTCGCCGGACAGGTCCAGTTGATCGGCGACGAAGGGGTCCAGATCGGGGTTGCCTCCGGTACACTCCGGGATCGTCTCGTGGCAGTGAACCGCCGGCGAAAGCTGGGTGAAACCCGGACGATTCATCACGCGAGCAAGCGCCGCGCGGACAACCACGTCCTCGGTCGCATCCAATGCCAGGTTCAGGCTGGGCAGCAGCCGGGTGTCTCCTGTCTTCTCCACCGAGTCCATCCCCACCGCGGTGTCGCCCCGCGCGGAGCGCGAACGCGACGTGGTCTGGGTGTTGACCACACGAAGCCCCAGGTTGCCGCGCAGGCGTCTGTAACCGATATCCCAGTCCACGTTGCCCTGCGCGTACGCCGCCACCACCTGCTCGCTCACCTTGAAGAAGAACGTTGGATCGTCTGCAAAGGTGTAGAGCGAGGGCGCCAGGGTGTCCCAGCCCAGCTCTGGATCCGGCTTCACGTAGCGCCGCAGCGTGTTCTGTTTCGCGATCCCGTTGAGGTAATCGTCCGGGGTGGTCAGTATGCTCGGATACTGGGCCAGCGACATGAACGGCGCCGGGCCGACCAGGTTGCCTACCCGCCTGCTGCGATCCTGAAACTGCGTGCGGTATCTGGCGCCCACCTGTACTGAACGGACCACCGGGTTTTCCAGCTGAAGCGTGCCGTCGACCTGGCTGTAGATCTGCTGCTGGGTACCGCTGATGTTGTCGCGCCAGGTGTTGAAGGTGTCGAGGGCCGCGGGGTTGGTCGGGTCTATGCCGGCGAAGCTCACCGCACCCACGCCGTCTTGCAGGTCGATGCTGTACGCGGCGTCCCCGAGGAACGTCAGCAACTGCACCTCACCCCGTCCACCGGTGGCCTGGGTAATGCCCGTGTGGTTGGACAGCGTCCAGGAACCCACGAACAACGTGCTCTCCAGGTCGAGCGAGTAGGTCTTCAGTGCCACCTCGCGCTTGAACGTGTCGAGCTGGATCTCCTTGTGCGGCATGCCGTTTTGCTTCGGACCTTCCCGCATGTCGATGAAGACCGCGGTGTCCCCCTGGATGATCGCGTTGTTCACGACATTGACCGCGAAGGGGTTCATCGGGTCGGAGCCCGGAGCCCCCACAAACGAGTCCAATCCGTTTGCGAGGTAGTTATCGTTGGTGTTGTTGCCGGCCAGGCGCGAATACAGGCCGTTGAGGGTGAAGTCCAACCCGGGGATGGGTTTCCATTGCGCCGTCCCCAGCACCGAATCCCTGACCCGCTTTTGCTGGAAGAAAGCGGAACCCACGAAGGCAGGATAGAACACGTTCAACCCATCCACGATCCCATCGCCGCCGATGTCGATGTTTCCACGCTTGTAGCTCAGCACCTCGACCGCATCGCGCCGCAGGGTGCGTTGTTGATGCACACCGGCGAGCGACAACCCCAGCTTGCCGTCGTCGCTCTTCCAGCCGGCCAGCAGCGTTGCGCGCGGATCCAGAGCATTCGACAGGTCGCTGTACCCCAGCGCGAGCGAGCCCGCGACGTCCAGCGATTTGGACTGATCGAGCGGCCTGCGCGTGTTCAGGATGATCGTGCCTCCGATACCGCCCTCCTGGAGCCTTGCCTGGGGACTCTTGTAGATCTCCACCGATGCCACGAGATCCGATGGAAGCATCGCGTAGTTGAAGCCACGGTTGAACTCGAAATTCTCGAGAAAGAAGTCCGACGACGCCAGTCCCTGACCGTTGAGCAGGGTGAGGTTTCGGCCTCGGCCTAGCCCGCGAATGCTCACGTCCTGGCCCTCGCCAAAACCGCGCGTGATCGAGACCCCAGGAACGCGCTGCAGCGACTCGGCGATGTTCTCGTCCGGGAATTTGCCTACGTCTTCCGCGGAAATGGCATCGACGATCGCGTCCGCGTTGCGCTTCTTCGTGAGCGCAGCCTCGATGCTGCCGCGAATGCCTCTAACCTCGATCTGCTCCGCCTTGGCGCCGCTGTCCCCGCTAGCTGGAGCTGCTTCGCCAGAGGACGTCGCCGGCTCGGCATGAGCCGACTGTTGGGCCCGGGCGACCCCAGAGGACAGCCAAGTCACGAGCACGGTCCAAGCGAGTGCGTCGAACGGCTGCGATCTGAGTAACGTCATGATGTTCATGGCTCCGTATGTTGGCGTGGCTGCGCAGGATCCAGCCAGCCGGCCTGCGGACACGGGTGTTTATCAGAAAACCCGGTCCGGCTGCATCCCCAGACCGTCAACGGGTTGGGCGCGTCTTCCGCCAAGAAGACTCGAGGGTATGTCCCCAGTATTCTTCGTCGTTGCGGCTCGCCGCGTCGACCCGGTTGGTCTGCTGGCCGGGACGCCGCAGTATTCACGGAGGGCGCGGATCCGGCGGGTCGGGGCAGCTGGCTGGAAAAGGATCGTGGGACTGGAATGTGAACCACTGCGATGAAAGCTGAGGTACCTCCAAGTTGACCAGAACAAGCCGGGGAAACCCGGAGGAGGTACCCCAGATGGCGGAGTGTGCTTCGAGTGAGCAGTGGTTGTCGATAGTGGCGCAAGCTTGGGAACAGGCCGACGACTCGGAGGCCTTGGTGGAGCTCATCAGCGCGAAGTTGAGTGGGGTTGCCGGGGAGCGCAAGCCGATGGTGACGGCGCTGGCGGCTGGGATGGCGGAGCTGGTGCAGTACGCGAAGTCGCCGTCGGAGGCGGGGTGGACTGCAGTGGACGAGGAGCGCGAGGCGGTCGAGATGTCTCGCCGCGTGGTTCGTCCCCTTTATGAGGCGCGGCTTCAGCGGCGGTTGGACGAACTCGATGAACGAGGATCGGGCCGCAGCGTGTGCGCCGGATGCCAAGAGGTGGCCCGGTCGCAGGGCCGCCGGCGGCGGGGATGGGCGAGCTTGTTGGGCCCGCTTTCGCTGCGACGTCGCTACGCCCATTGCGCGAAGTGCGAGCGAGGCGTGGCGCCGGCCCAGCACGCGTTGGGTCTTCCGGAGGCTCGATTCACGCCCCGGCTTGCGGAAGTGGTGACGATGGTGGCGAGCACCGTGCCGCACGAGATGGCCTGCACCTTGGTCTCGAAGATGTGCGGCGTTTCGTTGAGCAAGAAGGCCGTCGAGGACCTGGTGGAGCAACGCGGTGGCCAAGTGCTCGAGCAACTCGAGCAGGACGCAAAGCAGTGGGCTGCCTATGACGAGACAGGGCTGCCGAAGCCCGCGACCGACGCGGTGCCGAGCGAGCCGCAGATGCAGCCCGCGACCGAAACCGATGTGGCATACATCGAGATGGATGGGGTCATTCCGGTCACGCGCGAGCAGATTGCGTGGTCGGACTTGAGCGCGAAGCAACGCAAGCAGCTCGAGCAGGCCAAACAGGACAAGGCACGGGGCGGAAAGGGACGGCGCTACACGATCGTCGGCCGCGAGGTGAAGAACGCGGTGCTGTACACGGCGGCCGACTGCGCGCAGGAGAGCCCTCAACGTGGCTGCCTGCTGCGCAAGCGCTACGTGTCGCTGCTCGGCACCTGGACCGCATTCGCGGCCATGCTGTGGGTCGAGTTGGCGCGGCTACGCTTCGAGCGCGCCAAGCTCGTGGTGATTCTCAGCGACGGGGCGGAATGGATCCGCTCGCTCGCGGCATGGCTCCCATTCGAGACCCTGCTCATTTTGGACCTGTACCACGTCAAGCATCGCATCTTGGAAGTGGCCCAGCTGCTGTGGGGCAAGGGCTCGGCGCCGGCTCAGGCGTGGGCTCACGCACAGTACACGCGCATCGAGAGCGACCAGGCCCTGATGGTGATCGATGCCCTGCGGTTCGTGGACCCGCCCACCCAGGCGGCCGCCGACAAGGTCGAGGAACTGAGAGACCTACCTGCGCAACAACCTCGACCGGATGCACTACTCGGCCTACCGCGAGCGTGGCCTACGCATTTCGTCCGCAGCCGTCGAAAGCGCCAACTTCCACGTCACCGGCCAGCGGCTCAAATGCCAGGGCATGAGGTGGGACGAACAAGGCGCCCGCCACATGGCCGCCCTGCGTGCCGACCTCTTCAACGACCGATGGGAGGACCGAACCCGCCAGCTCCTGGCCGCGTAGCCCCGATCGAACGTAGCCGCGCCCACGCTCGATGGCCAAGCCTACCGGCTCGAACGCCGCTACGATAACCTGTCCCGGCTAACCGGCGTGACCTACCCCTCCGGCCGCAAACTCGAGCTAAGGGCCCGCGAAAGAATAGCTCATGCGTTTCGCCGGTTCCGACCACCGCTGGCTGTGTTGCTCCTCCTCGAAATATCTCCAATATTCCTCGTCGTTGCGCCTTGCCAGCGGTGCCCGGTCCTCGCCCAACCGCGCAAGCTATTCTTTCGCGGGCCCTTGGCTACAACCCCCGCTCGCTCGTGAGCCACATCCCCGGCGTGCAAAGACAAGCCCACTACGACGCCCGCGGACTGCTCTTGAGCGAGCAGCGCGCCAACCACGTCACGACCAGCGCCCGCTACGACGTGCTTCAGAGGCTCGAAGCGCTCGAAACCCACGTTGATGGCGCACCCGCACAAACCCTCGGCTACCGCTACGACCGGGTAGGAAACCTGCTCGAGATCAACGACCAGCTTTCACCGAGCCCCGAGCATCCCAGCGCCGCACGCCTCTTTCACTACGACAGCCTCTACCAGCTCGCTTCCGCTCAAGCGCCCGGCGCAGGCCAAGAGTGGCACTACCGCTATGGCCCCACAGGTGACCTGCTTTTCAAGAGCGACGTCGGCGACTACCGCTACGACCCCCGACAGCGCCTCGTGCAAGCCGGTGAGGTCCCCATCCAGCACGACCCCGCAGGCCACATCACGACCAGGGGCCAAACCCAGCAACGCTTCGACCCCAAGGGCCGCCTCGTCGAAGTCGCTACCGCAACCGGCACCCAGATCCGCTACCGCTACGACTACACCGGCCGCCGCATCGTCAAGGAGGGGCCCGGGCAGCGCACCCTCTACCTCGACCCCCTGAGCGAAGAGCGCAACGGCGAGCTCATCGACTACGTGATCGCAGGCGGCCGCCGCATCGCCCGCTTCGGCGGCGACACACCCGTGCAGCTCACCGCGGCAGCACCCGAGCGCACGGCACGCTGGCCCGCATGGCCGCTCGCTGCCCTCGCCATCGTGCTCGGCTCTTGCGCGTGGATCGCGCAGCTCCGCCGGCACATCCGGCTACCGCGCGGCTGGCCGAAGCCTTTGCGCCCCGCTCGCTTCGCACAGGGCGCCCTATCCCTCGCCCTCGCCCTGCTGCTCGCCGCCACCACAAGCTCCTGCTTCGGCGGCCCGAGCGAGCCACCGAGCGAGGCCATCCACTACCACACCGACCACCTCGGCAGCGTCGCCCTCATCACAAGCCCCCAGGGAAAGCTCCTCGC
>JAKSBK010000458.1 GCA_022361155.1 Pseudomonadota bacterium | reverse complement strand
GCTGATCACGCCCATCATGCTGATGGGCATCTTCTTCGTGCTGGTCTACTACCACAACTTCCAACGGGCCCCGCTGGTGGTCATGCTGGCCGCCGTGGCGTTCCTGTTCGCCACCTACACCGGCATCCAGTTCTACCGGGTCATCGAGAAGAACGAGAACTGGGTGCGCCAGCAGAGCGACCTGGGCATGCCCACCCGCATGGTCAACTTCGGCAAGCTGCTGGTGCACATCTGGTTCAGGCCCAAGGGCGAGGACTGGCGCATGTTCGACCAGTTCAAGATCAAGGTGAAGGGACTGGAGGCCACGCGTCCCGTGGTCAAGCGCATGTCCCTGCTGCCGTTGTTGTCCCACGTCACCAACCAGACGCCGGCCAACGTCCCCTACTGGGGCGGCGAGACCTACCGGAACCTGTTCGTCAGCGCCATCCCGCGGGTCATCTGGCCGGCCAAGCCGCAGGAGAAGCTGGGGAACGAGTTCGGCCACCGCTACAACCTGATCGCCGACGACGACACCACCACATCCGTCAACATGCCCTGGCTGGTGGAGTTCTACGCCAATTTCGGCTCCGTCGGCGTGTTCTGGGGGATGTTCCTGATCGGCATCTTCATGGCTGCCGTGGACAGGTTCTTCAACGCGCCCGGCATGCGCGGGCTGGAGGTCATCGTCGGGCTCTCCATCATCTTCCCGTTCGTCTACCAGGAGTCCAACTTCACGGTGATGACCGGAAGCCTGCTGCCCCTCGCCGTCAGCCTGTGGCTCTACTTCCGCATCGGCCTGACCGTGGGCGAGCCGTCCCGTGCCCCGGCCCCGGCGAACGCCTAGGCATTCAGTCCCGTCGTGTGACGGGTCGGGTCGACCTCGGGTCCCGTCGGTTCTCTTGTCCGAGTTTGCCGGTGTACGTGGACGGCGTGCCGCGGCGCCGGCACATCGCCATCGATCCGCTTTTCCCCCGAGGCGGGTTTCGCTACCCTTCCGCCGACTCGGATGTGGACCCGGAAAAGGGGATGGACGATGGCCGATGACGCGGAAGGACAGGGCGACGGGGACGGAAAGAAGGGAGGGTCGAAGAAGATTGGCACGGGCAAGCTCGTCGGCATGATCGTCGGCG
>JAKSBK010000457.1 GCA_022361155.1 Pseudomonadota bacterium | reverse complement strand
GTGCTAGCAGGGGCGGGCAGCGTGCTCGAGCTGGTGTTCTACGCCATCGCCGATGCGGGCGACGGCATCTTGGTACCCACGCCGAGCTACGCGGGGTTCTGGGCGGACCTCGAAACCCGCGACAGCTTGCAGATCGTGCCCGTGCACACCCGGCACGAGACACAGTTTAGGCTCCGGATCGAAGACCTGGAGCAAGCCTACGAGACGGCTGAGCGGCCGATCCGAGCCCTGCTCTTTACCAGTCCGGACAACCCGCTGGGCAGGGTCCACGGCCAGGAAGAGCTCACACGGATCTTGGACTGGGCGCAGGCCAAGGATCTGCATGTGGTTTTTGACGAGCTCTACGCACTGTCCGTGTTCGGTGAGCGTGGCTTTGTCAGTGCAGCGTCGCTGCGCGAGAGCCTGGGACCGAAGACGCACCTCGTGTGGGCCTTCAGCAAGGACTTCGGGGCGAGCGGACTGCGTGCGGGTGTGCTCTTCAGTGAAAACGACGATCTGCTGAGAGCAGTCGACGCACTCGCATATTGGTGCGCATGTTCCAGTGAGACACAGTATCGCCTGCAAGAAGTCATCTCGGACCGCACCTTCGTCGACGGCTACCTCGATCAGGCGCGGCAACGCCTCGCGGCCGCGTATCGCCGAGTCGTCGCAGGGCTCGAGCGCCACGGCTTCAGTTACGTCCCGGCCGAAGCCGGCCTCTTCGTGATGTGCGACTTGCGAGCGCACCTGGTCGAGGCCACATGGCCGGCCGAGCATGCGTTGTGGCGCCGGCTGCTTGACGAAGGCGGCGTCAATCTGACACCGGGAAGGGCGTGCCACTGCGCGGAGCCCGGTCTGTTCCGCGTATGCTTCGCCGGCGTGCCCGAGCCAGCCCTGGACCTGGCCCTCGACCGCATGGCTCGCGTGTTGCCACTATGTCAAGGCCCGTCATGAAGCCAGCATGAAGCTAGCAGAGCTACTTCATGGAGATCGCCGGCCGGCGCTGGAGGGCACGATCGACGTCGCTGGCTGGCAGAGCCACTACGCTCGGTCCGGGCAGCCGGCTCTCGGCGACAACGTAGAGCGGGCGCTGCCGGGTTTCGTCGAGCACCTGACCAAGGTACTCCCCCACGATGCCGAGGACGAGCAGCTGCAGACCCGACAAGAACGCCATGAGCGTGGCCAGCCAGACCCAGCCCGACTGCGTGCTTCCCGACCAGGCGTAGCGCACCGCTGCCGTAATCCCGCAAGCAAGCGAAACCCCCGAGATCGCGAGGCCGAGGTAGCTCGCCAGACGCAGCGGAACGCGCGAGAAGCTCAAGATGGCGGCACGGGCCAGCCGCCACATCTGGGCGATGCCGTACTTGGAGCGGCCTGCCGCTCTCGGATCGTGCCGGTAGAGCACTGTGTGCTCGCGAAAGCCCACCCAGGCGTAGATGCCACGCAAGAAGCGACCCTGCTCGCGCAGCGCCCGGGTGGCCTCGATCACACGGCGATCGAAGAGGCGAAAGTCCGCCGAGTTGGCCGTGATCGGCACCGCTGAAATCGCGTTGATGAAGCGATAGAACAAGCTCGAGCCGGCGCGCTTGAACCAGCCGATCCTGCTTTGTCCATTGCGTACGCCCGACACGACCTCGGCCCCCTGCTCCCAGGCCTCGATGAAACGCGTGAGCACCTCGGGCGGGTTCTGCAGGTCGGCGTCCATGGCGATGGCGGCGTCGGCGTCTGCCCGGTCGAGCCCCGCCGTAAGTGCTGCTTGATGCCCGAAATTGCGCGACAGCCTGAGATAGCCCACGCGCGGATCGCGCGCGCTCAAGGCCGCGCAGATCTCCGGGGTGCGATCGCGGCTGCCGTCGTCGATGATCAGAATCCGGAAACGGTAGGGCAGCTCATCGATCACGCGTGTGAGCCGCTCGTAGAACAGGGGCAGGCACTGCTGCTCGTTGTACGCGGGCGCGATGATGTCGATGGACTTCACGTCGGGCTCGTCCTTTGCGCCTCAGGCGTACCACAGCAACTCGGTCCCAGCAGGCTGCTCGACCTACGGGGAACTCGAGAGGTTCGCATCGCTTGAGGATCGGCCGGTCTCGACCAGTTATTCTGGGACGGGCCCTAACGCAGCTCGTACACCTGCCAGCTTCCGAACCGAGCCACGCGCTCGAGCCCGGCCCGGGCGTGATCGCGCGCGCCCCAGGTCACGACATGCGTCAAGCCCTCGCTGCGTGCGATGTGCGCGAGCCGGCTTGCTGGCAGCCTGAAATACCGGTGCCTCGCCGCTTCCCTGAGCTCATAGCCCCGCGCCGGAAAATGATCGAGCCCCATGACCAGGAACATGCGCCGGCGCCATTCGAGCAGCTCCTCCCCCCGGATTGGGCAGTTCTTCCAATCGACGAAGCTCGCCCTGCGCGCCTGCAAGCGAAAATCACCCATCCCCGGCGGCACCAAGAAGCGGGCATCGGGGGGCGATTCGGTGCGGATCCACGCGTACAATCGACCCCGCCAGCCATGGACGCGCTCCCGCAAACGCAGCGGGTAGGTCGTCCACATCTGCTTGAACGCCGCACGCCAGGGCAGCGTCATGCCTGCCATACCTCGATCGGGAAAGGAAACCGCAGCCAGCCAGACTGCCGCCGCCAGCACCGAGGCCAGCAGCGCCCGGCCTGCTGGCGTACGCCAGTGCCCACTCGCCGCGGCCGGCTCGGCCTGCACCCGGCGGCGACCGGCCCAGCCAGCCACAGCCGCGCCCGCGAGCACCAAAGCCAGCCCCACGGCAATCGCTTTCGCTGACCTGAAATGCGCCGGCAACGCGCCGAAAGGAAGCAACAGCAACAGACCGGCAAGCGTCCAGACCAGCGTGGGCACGTCGCGCCGGACAAGGACTCGCCGCAGGGCTTCGCCCACAGCGAGCGCGAGCAGCACCACCAGCGGCAGCGACAGGCGCCACAGAAACAGTCGCTGGACCGCACCGAAGCCCGCGAGCGTTCCCAAAGCCGCTGCGGCCTGCAAGACGCCGAGGCATAGCAGCAGGACCAGCACCCGGGACCCGGTCGTATCCCACGGCCCGCGTCCCGCGACCAGGTCGCGGCCGAGCGATCGCCACAGGCCAAGCCCGGGCACGAGCAGCGCTACCGGCCACCAGTTGTCCGGGTTCCAGACGGGTACGAGTTCGTAGTGATGTGCCGAGCGTACGAAATAGATCGGCGTTGCTTCGGGTGCGGCGTCGCGGGTCACGGTCTGCAAGACCACGAAGAGCGTCGGGGCCGCAATGACACCAAATGGGAGTGCGAGCTTCAGTAGGTCGCGCGGAGAGCCCCGCGCCAAGGCCTGGGCCCCCTGCAGCCCGCCCAACGCCAGCGCACCGGCCAGCGCGTAGTTGGCGTGAAGCAAGCCCGCGACCCCAAGCCAAACACCCGCCGCTGTGGAACGGCCCCGGATCCACGCTGCGCACGCGAGCAGAAACGCCGGCAGCGCCATGTCGGCCGGAACGAGCCAACCGTGGTTCAGGAGCGCCCCGTTCAAACCGCGCGAGCGGATGATCGCCGTGAGCAGCAGGCAGGCGATGCTCGCGGGGTATCCCCAGCCGCAGGCCCGGGCCAGCGCGGCTATTGCGGCGCACAGCCCAACCAGCACGGCAGCGTGCATGAACAGCACGGCCCAGGCGAAGCGGTCTTCCCCGGCCAGGGCATGCAGGGCGCGGATCACCCAGGAAAACGTGACGTGATAGTGGCTGGTCTCCCAGGTGAACCAATCCCCTGGCACGAAGCCCGGATAGATGGACCGATACGGCAGGGGCAGGTAGGTATTCTGATCGCCCGTCTCAAAGCCGTAGGGGATGCGGTACAGAAACAGCAACGCTCCGAGCAGCACAAACGCCGCCGCCTCCAAGCGTCTCATCGGGCCAATACCAAGGCCCGGCGTTGGTGAACGACTGGCAGGTCCATCTGAGAGCTCGCAAGCAGACGAAGCGCAGGCGATGCTACCCGAAAGCCCCAAGAGCCCGCGAAGGAATAGCTCATGCCTGCCTCCGGTTCCGACCGGCGCCAGCTAGCTGCTCACCGTTCAAGTCCCGGATAGTCGCGGCCGCGAACCGGGTCGCGCGGCTGGCGACCTGGACTTGGGTCGACTAGCTTGCCGGCCGATGGATTTGTCGATCGTGATTCCCGTCTTCCGGGGCGGGAGCACCATCGCCGGCCGCCTTCGGGGACTGTCGCGCTACCTCGAGCGCACGGACCACGGGCTGGACTACGAGCTCGTCGTGGTCGACGACGGAAGCGGGGACGGTACAGGTGAGCTGCTCGAGCGCTTGGACCTGCCTCGGCTGGCCGTCGTGAAGCTGGCCGAAAACCGGGGCAAGTACAGCGCGCTCAAGGTTGGAATGGGCCGCGCCACGGGCGCATGCCGCCTGTTCACGGACGCGGACGTCCCCTACGAGCACGGTGCGGTCCTGTACATGGCCCGCCATGTCATCGACAGGGGTGTACACGTCGTGATCGGTGACCGCAGGTTGCGGGGCAGCCGCTATTGCGACGAGCTCGGCCCGGTACGCCGCGCCTTGACCGGGGCCTTCACGCTGGTTGTGCGGCTCCTGGTCACCAGCGGGCTTGGCGACACCCAGTGCGGCATCAAAGCCTTTCGAGGCGACGTGGCAGCGGCACTGTTCCCCTTGTTGCGAGAGAGCGGCTTCGCGGGGGACGTCGAGCTGCTCTACATCGCGCTCGGCTACAATCTCGAGATCAAGCGGGTACCGGTCAGGCTGGTCTTCCAGGCGCCCTCGACGGTCCGCCCGGGCCGGGATGCGCTACGCATGCTCGGGGCGCTGACGCGCATCCGGCGGCGGCGGGTGCGCGGGGAGTATCGAAACGCGGACCTCGAGGCGCTGGCGCACCAGGACTATTGGAGCACCCGCGACGCGTAGCCCGGGCCCTTGAGCTCAGCACTCTTGGTGAAGCGAGGGGCTGTGTTCCACGGGCTGCTTGAAAACCAGCCCGAGCCCGTAGCCGGCGCACATGACCAGCCACGGTACGACCGGCTGGTGGAAGCGCTCCGAGCCGAAGAAGACCAGCGTGGTGACCACGAAATAGGCCACCACAGCTGCGGGCAGCCACAAGGCTCTAGGTGCCTCGAAAGGACGCCGGAGCCGCCAAAAGAGCGTCGCGAGCAGCACGAGCGCCAGCGTGTACCACTGCAGAGCGGCCGTGGCTCCCACAAGCGCGGCGCCGGAGGCCCGTCCGATCCAGCGCGGCTCGACGCCGGCCACCAGGATGAGCAGGCCGCACAACGCCACCGAGCAGAGCGTCCAGTAGTAGGCTTGGAACACGGGTTTGAGTTTTGGAAACCAGGCACGGATGCTGGGTTCGACGCTGCGGCTCCACCACAGGAACTCGGAGTCTCCGGCGAACTGGTAGCGCAGCTTGTGCGGCCAGAGCTTGAGGACCGCCCAGGGATGGTTCGATACGTGAGCGATCGAAAGCGCTACGCCACGCCGATTCACTTCGGCCTCGCGCGGCCCGCCCAGCCAGCGCCTGCCCTCGAGCAGGGCCCGCCGCACCTTTGGCCCGAATCCGTAGCGACCCGTGGCGTGCGGGTTGTTGCCAATGTACAGCGCGACGCCACCGTTGTTGGAGATGGGAACAAGCTCGCCGAAGGCCACGAAATTACGTGCGACCCAAGGCACCATGGTCAGCGCGCAGGCACCAAGGACCATCCCGAGCCGCCTGCGAGTGCACCCGGGCAAGAGGGACACCACCGCGATAGCCAGCGGTAGGCCGTGTGCGCGCGTGAGCGTGGCCAGTCCAAACAGGACGCCGGCCAGCGCCGCCTGACGGCTCCCAGCTCGAGCGGCCAAGACCTCGGTCGCCAGCAGAGTCAAGGTCACGAAAAGCGGCTCCGAGACCGCAAGCGAGCAGAAGCCAATGTCGGCCGGGTACAGGCTCAGCATGAGCAGCGCGGCCCGAGCAGCGATCGGAGAGGCGGTGAACCGATGCGTGAGCCGATACACGAGGATCAAGCTCACGCTGCTCAGCACGACGTTTGCTAGGCGCGCGATGCCGAGCCCCGGGCCCGTCACGACGAACAATGCAGCCAGAAACGCGACGTAGCCCACCGGCCAATACGCCGTCGGTAATCCGTCCTCGGAGTAGCCGAGGCCTTGTGCCATCTCGCTCGCCTTTCCGACGTACCACATCGCGTCGTGCGCTGGCGCCGGTGCCACGAGCAGGACCCACAGGAGTCGCATCGCCACACCGATGGCCAGGCAACCCACTTCGAACACACCGGCGTCGTTGCCCAAGCTGCGGATCGCACGCCGGCCTGCGCCCCTCGCGGCATCCGAGAACGCTTCGAGACTCTCTGACCTCAGCGGCGCCAACATCCTTGGGGCTTCCTATGGGCGTGCGGTGCCAGCGCGGCTCTTGCGCAGGATCTCGTGCAGCTTGGCCAATCCTACGTTGCCGCCGCTGAGCACGAGCACCACGCTCTTGCCCCCGAGGCGCTCGCGTTCTTGCAGGGCCGCGGCCAGCGCCACTGCACCGGCGCCCTCGGCCAGATTGTGCGTGTGCTCGAGCAGCAGCAGCATGGCTTGCTCGATGCGCTCGTCCTGGACCAGCACGAAGTCGTCGAGAAACCGCCGCATGACGATCTGCGTGTTCTCAAAGGGAACCCGCGTTGCGACACCTTCGGCAAACGTCTTCATCTCGGCGTTGACCATCTGCCCCGACTTCCAGCTCAGTTGCATAGCAGGCGCCTGAGCGGATTGAGCAGCGACCACCTGGATCCGTGGATTGATGCTCTTGGCAACGATGCTTACAGCCGACGCGCCGCTGCCTCCTCCCACGGGAACGAACACCATGTCCACGTCGGGCAGCTCCTCCAAGATCTCGAGAGCGTAGGTGCCGACGCCATGGATCAGAGGAGCGTCCGTCGGGCCGACGTAGCAGCCTCCCCTTTCTTGCGCCACGGCCGTGATCCACTCGCGTGCCACGTCGAAATCCGGCCCGTGAAACACTACCTCTGCGCCCAGGCCGCGCATCGCCGTCACCTTGCCCGTGTTGGCGTTGTCTGGCATGGTGATCGTGGCCCGCACCCCGTGAGCTCG
>JAKSBK010000456.1 GCA_022361155.1 Pseudomonadota bacterium | reverse complement strand
GCAGCCGCTGGCATTGCACACCGTTGGACTCAACGCACGACAACGCACGCTGAAGCACTTCACGTGGGAGGCAAAGGCAAAACAGGTCACGTCCGTGTATAGATGGGTGCTGGAAGCCGGTACCAAGCCCAAATTCTATGGAGCACCATGAGCACGACGGGGATGCCATCGCGGTCACCGTCGGAGGCCTCGCGGCAAGGCAAAACGAACAGTGCTGCGTCCGCCATACGCTCGCGCACCCCACTGTTGGCGAGCGCTCCCGCAAAGTGAACGCGGTCCGCAACCTGGAGCTCCGCGGCAAGCTGTCGAAGGCTCGGCCCTTCGGGCCCGTCCCCCACGAGCGTCAGCTTCGCGTCAGGTATGGCCGGCAGGGCGCGCAGCAGGATGTCGAAGCCCTTCTTGGGCACGAGGCGACCCACGGCCAGAATGCTGCGGCCGGTGTTGACGGCGACGGGAGAGAACTCGTGAGGTCGACCCCACAACGGATGATCGGCGTGCGTTGCTCGGCAACACCGGCGACGCGCACGCGCTCGGGAGTGCGCACCGAAGCGATGCTCACTCGCTCACCCCTGTCGCGAAGCCCCAGTACCTCTCCGTATACGAAAGTCTCGCTTCGCTTTGGCAGCACGGCCCCGACGTATAAGATGTGCGAGTGGGTCGGCGTCGAGGGGGACACGGTCAGGCCGCGGGCCAGAGCCTAGCACGCACTTGCAGCTCCAGTGAGCTCGCGCTCCGAGCGGCGACGGCATTCAGTCCGGCGCCGGCCGCGTCGTTGCACTGTACTTGTAGGGTGCACCGACCGGAGAGCTCCCGGGGCCACCCACGGCAGGGACGCGAGCGCAGGCATCAGATGACGAGATCGGCATGAAGATCGGCTACCTCGTTCCGGAATTCCCAGGTCAAACCCATGCCTTTTTCTGGCGCGAGCTGCGTCAACTGCGCCAGCTCGGCGTGGATGCGGAGCTGGTCTCCACGCGTCCCCCGGCCGCGGGCCTCGTGTCGCATGATTGGTCGTCGGAGGCCATCTCGCAGACGAGCTACCTCACGCAGGTCTCGCTTGCGGATGTCGCCGATAGCACGATGGCCCTGCTCCGTACCGGTCTACGAGGAACGCTCTCGGCCCTGGAAACAGGCGCAGCGGAGGCGCATGGACCCCGAGCTCGGGCGCGCCACCTGACTTTGGCCGGGTTCGGGGCCCGGCTGGGTGCGATCGCGGCTCGGCGACGATGGCGACACATCCACGTCCACTCGGCTGCCGATGCAGCCAACGTCGCACTCTACGCATGGTTGTTGTCCGGCTTGCCCTACAGCCTCACCTTGCACGGCCCCGTCTCGGACTACGGCCCGAACCAACAGCGCAAGTGGACCCACGCGAGCTTCGGCATCGTCATCACGCAGCAACTGCACGATCAGCTGCGGGAGCAGGTGGGAGACCACACCCCACTGGCCATCGCGCCCATGGGCATCGACCCGGACCACTTCAAGCGCCGGGCGCCCTATGCGCCGCACCGCGGCGAGTCGAGCTTGCGCCTCTTCTCGTGTGGCCGACTCAACCCGTGCAAGGGGCACGCGCATAGCATTGTCGCGCTTTCGAAGCTGCGACAAGCGGGCGTCGCAGCGCGGCTGGTCATCGCCGGTGAGGATGACTCCGGTGGGCACGGCTATCGCCAGGAGCTGGAGCGACTCGTTGCCGAGCTGGGCCAACAAGACGCGGTGGAGTTGCTCGGCGCCGTACCCGAGGCGCGGGTCATCGAGGAGCTGCACAACGCACACGTCTTTGTGTTGGCGAGTGTGGCCGAGCCGCTGGGCGTGGTGCTGATGGAGGCGCTCGCCATGGAGGTTCCGGTCGTCGCCACCCGCGCCGGCGGTGTGGTGGAGCTGGTGCGCGACGGATCCAACGGGCTGTTGGTGGAGCCGAACAGCGACCGCTCGATCACGGACGCTCTGTTGCGCCTGGCCTCGGAACCCGAGCTGTGCACGCGCTTGAGCCGCCAGGGCCGACAGGACATCGTGGACAACTACACCAGCGGCCGCAGTGCGCAGCTGTTGGCGGAAATGATCGGCAAGTTCTCTGGGCAACAGACCGAGCCGCACGCACCATCCGCCACCCAGTGGCAGACAGACACGCCGGCGAGTTCACGACCTGACCCGCGTTGAGGCCTGGGGATATCCGCATACGCGTTAAGCGGGCTTGTTGCGCGATTGCTGCTTGGTTTGGGCGGCGACGGAGTTCAGGTGGCCTCGTTCGTACGTCCAAGGACGACCCCAGCCAAACCAAGCGGAATTCGCAGCCTAACGCGCATGGGGGATATCCGGGCGGGTGCGGTGGTGGCGGCTCGCAGCTGGAGCCCACGGTCACCGGTCGGGCTCTTTGGCGTCTCTACGGGCCGCCGCTACCCGTTGTGGCGAAAGTGCCGGCGCACGCCGGCGGACGCCAACGCTGAAGCTGTAGAGCGGCCGGCCCCTTCCTGGCATCGTTGGATTACCAACCCACAACGAACAAGAAGGAGCCGACTATGGACTACTGTGGACTGGATCTTGGAAGAAAGTCGAGCCGCTATTGCATCGTCGACAAGGAGCGCAACATCCTGCGCCAAGGAAACGTGTCGACCCACGAGGCGGGGTTGCGCAAGCTGTTCAACAAGCAGGCACCGCTCGAGATC
>JAKSBK010000455.1 GCA_022361155.1 Pseudomonadota bacterium | reverse complement strand
GAGCGAAGGGACCAGACCGAGGTAGGCGCCGACGTCCCGACCGGACTTGAAGCGACTCGGGTCGATGATGGCCGCAGCGTACACGCCCGCGGTGAGTGCTAGCTTAGGCGAAGCCTTCAGGAGGCGTAGCCGAAGCGGACCATCCCCCGCATGAATGCGGGGGTTTTGACTTGGTTTCGTGAATGACCAGCGCCTAAAGGCGGCGGCCTCGAACGGCCGTGATGACGGGTTCAAAAACCGCGCGCCCATGGAGTCGACTGCAGTCGACGGGCGCGCACCGAACCCACCGCTTTCAGGCGGTGGTTCCCGCGCTCAGTTTGTCACGAGCCCTTAGCGCTCGTGAGCGAGGTGGGTCAGCGGCTGGCTTACGAAATCAACGAGGCCGCTTTGCTCGGCCGCGTGAGCAAGAGCGTCGTCGTCGTCGCGGGCGTGTGGGAAGTGGAAGACGGGTACGGCGAGTCGCTTGAACAGGATGCGGCCGTTGGTTTCGAGGCTGGGATCGTTGGGGCGCGCGAGGTGGGAGGTAAGCACCAGGGCGCTCAGCTCGAGGCCGTGGCGGCGGCTTGCGCTGGCCGCAGACAGCACGTGGGAAAGCACGCCCAGGCCGTCGGGCGCGACGAGGAGCAGCGGCCAGCGGAGCTCGGCGGCCAGGTCGGCAACGCACTTGTGAGCGTCCAGAGGGGCAAAGAGCCCACCGGCGCCTTCGGCGAGGGCGACGTCTGCGTTGCTAGCGAAACGGCGCACAGAACTCGCCAGGGCGGGGATGTCGGGTGGGGCTTGGGCGGTTTCCAGGGTGACAGCGTGGGGGCACAGGGCGAGCCGTGCACGGTACAGATCGGGAGCCTGCGCCAGCTCCAGCCGCTGGCAGGCAAGAGCCAGGGCCTCGGCATCTCGGGGAGCGGGGTCGCAGCCGGTTTCTATGGGCTTCAAGGCGGCGACGCGGAGTCCGGTGCGACGCATGGCTCTGGCGAGACCGCGGGTGACGTAGGTCTTGCCGATGCCGGTGCCGGTGCCGGTGACGAAATAGGCAAGGCGGGGTCCGGCCTTTGTGGGGAGCTCGACAGCAGCGGCGTTGTCGTCGCTGGGCTCCTGCGGTCCCGGTGGATGCGCTGAAAACGAGGGCTCGGCCGCCAGTTGCTGGAAGGCGTCGAGGGCGCGCGCGAGCTGCTCCGGGGTGTGGCTGGCCATGGGGACCAGACGCAGCCGGCTGGTACCTGCAGGAACCGTGGGCGGACGAATCGCCTGCACGAAGACTCCAGACGCGAACAGGCGCTCGGACAGCTCTAGGGCCCGCGCCGGCTCGCCTACGAGGACGGGGATGATGGGGGTGCTGCCCTCGGGGACCCGATAGCCAGCGGATCGCAGCTGGCGTCGCAGCAAGGCCGCGTTGTCGAGCAGGCGCTGTCGGGGGTGCTCGGCACGCAGGGCGAGCTGCAAGGCGCTCGGGATGGCGGCGGCCAGGGCGGGCAGTGGGGCGGTGGAGTAGACGAAGCTGCGGGCTCGGGTCTGAAGCAGCTTCCGGAGCTCGTGCGTGCCGGCGGCGAAGGCGCCCGCGAGCCCCAGGGCCTTGCCCAGGGTTCCGATCAGGATGTCGGGGTGCAGGGCGTGAGCGGCGCATAGGCCCCGGCCTTGGGGTCCAAGCACGCCGATGGAGTGGGCCTCGTCGATCAAGAGCGCCGCGTCGTAGTCGCGTGCGAGGTGATGAAGGCGGGGAAGGTCAGGGCAGTCACCGTCCATCGAGAACAGGGCCTCGCTCACGATGAGGGCTCGGGCGTGCTCGGCGCGGTGGGCTCGCAGCAGGGCCTCCAGATGCTGCATATCGAGGTGGCGGTAGATGCGAATCTGGGCGCTTGAAAGACGGCAGCCATCGATCAAGCTGGCGTGGTTCAGGGCGTCGCTGAGCACGATGTCGTCGGGCCCTAGCAGGGCCGCCAGGGTGCCCACGTTGGCGGCGTAGCCGCTCGCATAGAGCAAGGCGTCTTGAGTTCCAACGAAGGCCGCGAGGGCGGATTCGGCGGCGCGATGCGGTGCCAGGGTGCCCGACACGAGCCGCGAGGCTCCGGCGCCCGAACCGTGCTCGCGTGCTCCGGCTGCGAGGGCCCGAGCGAGCTCGGGGTGGGTGGCCAGGCCAAGGTAGTTGTTGGAGCACAAGCAAAGGACCTGGCGGCCGTCGATGCAGACTTCGGGTTGCTGTGGGCTGGCCAGCTCGCGCGGAGTGCGGAGCAGGGCGGCCTCTTGCAGCGCCGTAAGGTCGGCGCGCACCCAGGAGTCGAAGTCCATCAGGTGGAGCCCCTGCGCGGGCGTGTTTCACGTGAAACAGTCACAGGAAGATTCTGACGGCGCGTTGAGGTGGACGCAGCCCAGGATGGGGAGCTCGCCAAGGCTCTGGGGATGTGATCGTGCGTAGGCCTCTGCGCGGGCGTGTTTCACGTGAAACAGTCCTCACAGGACCAGGTGCTCTCGGGGATGCCGCTCGTACGCCGCCTCCATCCTATCCACCAGCTCCCCCAGCTCCCTCGCCTCCCCGCCGGGCAACCGCAGCTGCACGTGCACGATCATGTCCCCTACACCCGCCTTCCCGTGCGCAGGTACTCCCTTGCTCCGCAACCGGAGCTTCGCCCCGCTTTGCACCCCAGCAGGAATGCGCAAGGTCACCTCCCCCTCGAGGGTCGGGACCCTGATCTTGGCCCCCCGATACGCCTCCCCCACGGTCACCGGCAGCTCGAGATGCAGGTCGTTGCCCTCCCGTGTCAGAAACCGATGCCCCTCCACGGAAACGCGCAGCACGAGATCCCCCCCATCCAGCCCCTGACCCCGCAGCCGTACGCGCCCGCCGTCGGTGACTCCCGCCGGAATCCGCACTCTAAGGCTCCGGCTTCCCTTGTCCCCACCGAGGCCGTAGCTGATTTCCTTCTCCGTTCCCCGGACTGCCTCGAGAAAGCCGATTCGAATCGGCGCCACCAAGTCCTGCCCTCGGCGCTTCGCTGCACGCTGCCCGCCGAAGATGGTCTCGAACCCCCCCGACGCCCCGAACAGATCCTGCAAGCTCTCGCGCCAATTCGCCGCACCACCACGCCCCCCGAGCAGATCCTCGAGATTGACCGCGGGCCCAGCTCCGCTCCGGCTTCCCCACGACTGGTATTGCCGGTACGCATCAGGATTGAACCCTTCCCGTAGGCCCAGGTGCCCGAATTCGTCGTAGAGTTTCTTTTTCTTCGGGTTTGTAAGAATTTCCTTTGCGTAGGCCACGTCCTTGAACCGCTCCTCGGCCTGCTTGTCGTTTGGGTTGCGATCCGGGTGCAGCTTGCGCGCCAACTCCCGGTATGCCTTCTTGATCTCCTCGTCGGACGCGCCGCGAGCTAGCCCCAACACGCCGTAGAGGTCCTTTTCAGCCATGGCCGATTCTAACGTAACCGTTCAGGCCCCAGGAAGTCGGGTTTTCAGGCGTTTTTTCAGGTACAGTCGCTCGGGTTGCCGCAACCTCCCCGTCTTGAAGCCCAGCCATGGCCGTGCTAGTCGCGCGCAACCCCCGGGGCTTGCACCATGCCGCTTGTCCGTGTCGACCGTATCCCCCACCACATCGCCATCATCATGGACGGCAACGGACGGTGGGCCGGTCGCCTGGGACAGCCGCGCACCTACGGTCATCGCGCCGGCAGCGAGGCCGTGCGCAGGGCCGTGCGTGCCTGCCGCAAGCTCGGCGTGAGCGCGCTGAGCCTCTACGCCTTCAGCGAGCAAAACTGGCACCGGCCGCCCGAAGAGGTGCGCGCCTTGATGGACTTGTTCCGGGAGTTCTTGATCTCGGAGCGCCAGGAGATCTTGCGCACCAGCATCCGTGTCAAGACCATCGGACGCGTGGAGCGGCTGCCGCCCGACGTCGGTCAAGTGCTGGAAGCCCTGGTGGCCGAGACCCGCGACCTGCGAGGCATGACCCTGCAGCTCGCCGTCTCCTACGGCGGCCGCGAGGAAATCGCCGACACCGCCAAGCGGCTGGCGCAGCATGCGGCGGCGGGCAGAATCGACCCGGCTTGCGTCGATGAGGCCTTTTTCGCATCCGAGCTTCCCTCGGTTGGCGCAGGACCGGTCGATCTGCTGATCCGAACCGGTGGCGAGCAGCGCATCAGCAATTTCCTGCTTTGGGGCGCAGCCTACGCGGAGCTGTACTTCAGCGACACGCTGTGGCCGGACTTCGCGGAAGAGCACCTGTACGCCGCCATCCAGGCTTTTCAGCGCCGCGACAGACGCTTCGGCCGCGTGGCCTCCGACGATGTCCATACGGGCGATCCCGGAGACGGGGCCCGCGTCCATGCCTGAGCAAGGCGCTCGCCGCGGACCCAGCAACCTGGCCCAACGCGCGGCCACCGCCGCGGTCGCCGTGCCCGTCCTGCTTTGGCTGCTTTTTGGAGCTCCTCCATGGGCCTTTCTCGCCTTCTTGTCCCTCATCACCGTGCTCGCTGCGCGCGAGCTCTTCGCCATGACGCTGCCCGGCCAGCCCTTGCTGCAGGCCTGGGGAGCACTGGCCACCTTGACGCTCTTCACGGCCGTGCTCTACGGCGCCGCCACGCCGCTTTTGCCGCTCGCGCTCGTCGCAACGGCCATCGCCGGCGCCTTGTTTGCCCTGGCGCGTCCAGAGCCGATCGACGGAGCCGCCACGCGCATGGGCTGGTTGATCGCAGGCCCGTTGTACATCGGCGGGCTGCTCGGAGCGGCAGGGCTCCTGTTCCTGCGCGAAAGCGGCGGTGCGTGGCTCGTGCTTGTCATGCTGCTCAGCTGGCTCGCCGATACGGGAGCGTATTTTTCTGGACGGCTGTTTGGAAAACACAAGCTCTACCCCATCGTGTCGCCGAAAAAGACCGTGGAAGGAGCGGTCGGCGGCCTGCTGGGCAGCCTGACCGGGGCGCTGCTCGCGCACTTCTGGTTCCTCCCGTCCCTGTCGCTCGCCGGCGCCTTGACGCTGGCCGTCGCGGCAGGAACGGTCGGTCAGGCGGGGGATCTATGTATCTCGCTCATCAAACGAAGCAGCGGCGTCAAGGATAGCGGAAGCCTGCTGCCAGGCCACGGTGGCCTGCTCGATCGCATCGATGCCCTGCTCTTCACCTCTGCCCTCACCTGGGCCTACGTCGAGTGGCCCACGGTGCTGTAGCCGCTCGGTTCTTGGCCGCCTCGAATGCGGGTACCATGACCGCGTGTCGTCGGATCTTCTGAGGCGTGGCGCCTGCGTGTGGGCGGCTGGCGTGTGGTGGCTGGTTGTAGCTGGCGCAAGCGCGCAGGTCGCCTCCGAGAGCGCGCAGGTCGCCTCCGAGAGCGCGCAGGCCGCCCCGGGCGCGGCCGGCGACCACTCCGCTGACGCTTCGCAGCAGGCCGGACCGGCCACGAGCACGACCTCCGGTACCGGCGACGACCCGGCGTCCGTGCGCCGGATCCGCTACTTCATCGAGCGCATCGAAATCAGGGGCAACCACCATACCCGCAAGCGTGCTCTGCGCCGATACCTGACGCTGCGTCCCGGAGACACGCTGGACGTCGACGATCCCGACGTCGAATCCATGCGCTTCCGCCTGCTCGGTACGGGCTGGTTTCACGACGTGCGGTTTCGCTTGCGGCGTGGCTCGAAGCGAGGCTGGGTGGTGCTGGTCGTCGAAGTCGAAGAGCGCAACACCCTCATCGTTCAACGGGGCACCGCCGGCGTGTCCAAGGTCGTGCGCAGGTCGCAATCGCGACCTGCCTTGGAACCGTACGCAGGCATCGGAGTGGCCGAGACCAACCTGTTCGGCTTGGGCATCGGCGCGGCAGCCACGGCCGTGGTGTCGAGCGCGCAGTACGGGTTCGAGCTGCGCTACACCGATCCACGCTTCCTGGGCACGAGCTACGAGCTCGCTGCACAGGTCTTCTTCAACAACGCCCGGGAATTCTTCGGCAAGGAAGGCACTCCGCTCGTCAGCATCCGCTGCCCGCCGCCGCCGGTGCCATGTCCGGACGATGTGAAATCCAAAACCGCCGTCGTCATCTACCGGCGCGGGGGTCTCGCAGTGGGCACTGGTCACGACATCACCGCCTCGCTTCGCTACGCGCTTGATTGGCGGGGCGAGCTGATTCAGGTGCGGGACAAGCCCGATGCGGCCAGCACGACACGCGGTGCCGACATCGTCCCGATCGACTTCCATATCCACAACGGACTCAGCCGTGTCTCGAGTGTGGTCATGTCGCTCATCTACGATCGTAGGGACGATCCGGGCCTGCCGGCTCGCGGTCAGCTCCTGCGCTTCCGGGGCATGCTCAGCGACGCCCTGCTCGGGAGCAGCTACGATTTCACGCGGCTCGAAGCATCGGCCGAGCTCTGGAGCCCGCTGTCGTGGGGGCACGTGCTTCGCGTCGGCGCCTTCGCGGGTGTCGTCTTTGGAGGTGCGCCCTTTTTCTACCACTTCTACGCGTCGGACCTGAGCAACCTGATCCCCTCCCGGCTGCTCGAACTCAACCTGGATCACCGCAGTCCACCGGACCTGCTTGGCACCACCGCTGCGGAGATGCGCAAGGAGCAGGTTGCCGGGAGGATCGACCTGGAATACAGCCTGCCGCTGCGGCGAGGAGGCGAAGGTGTATACGCGATCGACGCCTACGCGCTGGTTGGCCTGTACGCGCTCGCGCAACGCAACGACTTGCGCTTCGCAGTGCCCGGCTACGAAGGACTGGCACGCGTTCCAGTGGACTTGACCTTCGACCTGGGCGTTCGCGTCGACACCGCGATCGGTTTGTTTCAGCTGGGCTTCTCCAACGTCCTTGGCTTTCTCCCGTTGCTGGAGTCGGGCGACTCGTCGTGATTCGTTCAGCGCGAACGCCCCACCTGAAAACAGGTTTGTCCGGGGGATCCGAATCCGGATGCGTGGCGCAGGCCTGGCTTTGTTTCGCGCTTGCGCTTGGCGCCACAGCACCGGTGGCCCGCGCGTCTCGACCCCTGTTGCTCGACGTGGTCACGACCTGGAATGCAGCCACGCCCGAGCTCAGCTTCGAGGTCGTGGATTTCGTCGACCGGTCGGTTGCCGACAAGCTCGAAAGCGGACTGGCCCAAACCTTGGTGACGCGCGTACTGGCCTACACTCCCGGAGCCAAGCGTCCTGTTTCTGTCGGCCTCGCGTCCTGCCGCATCGTCTACGATCTGTGGCAGGAGCAGTACCGGGTCGAGCAGCAACGCGGAACGCAACACGCGCGAACCTGGTCGCAACGATCCGCAGGCAAGGTGATCGAGCGCTGTCTGCGCTTCCACAAGCTGCGCATCGGGCGCCCGGGCGACTTCGCTCGCGTGCGCGGCCAGCGCGTCTTTTTCGAGATCGTGGTCGAGCTGAACCCCTTGTCCCCTGCGACGCTGCAGCGCATCCGTCGCTGGCTTGCTCGACCGGGCGCCGGCGGACAGCTCGAGCGCAGCGCGTTCTTTGGCTCCTTTGTCAGCATGTTTGTCAACCGGCGCATCGGATCCGCCCAGCGGACGCGACGCTACCGCTCGGCCGTGGTTTCGGTGCCTTGATGGCGTTGGGCCGTTTCGAGCGCAAGATCGTGCTGGCCATGGCAGCCGTTGCCCTGGTTCCATTGGCGGGCGCCTTGATCCTCGGCCGCGGTGTGCTGCGCGAGGCCTACGAAGTGGGAGTCAACCGAGAAGTGGGTAGCGAGTTGGAACGTTCGCTCGAGGTCTACCGAGCTCACTTCGTGGCGCTGCGCGAGCGCGCTGCCATGACCGCCGACGCGCTCGCAGATCACTGGGAGCTGCGAGCAGCGGTACGAACATCGGACGGCGTTCGCATCAAGGCGGTCATCGAGTCCTTCCTGTCACGCCACCCGCACCTGGGAGCCGTAGCCGTGTGGGACGCCGCGAACGAGCGGCTGCTTGCCAGGGCGCAGCGCAGCGAGCGACTCGATCCACACAGCATGCGGCTGCTGCGCTTCGCGCGCACGCTCGGTTCCTCGCCGCAAGCACGGCAGGGCTCGAAGGCAGCAGCACGGCTCGAGATCACGGTCGGCACTCCGATAGCGCCCTTCGAGGATTACCGGCGCGCCGGTGAGCTCGTGGATGTGTTTTCGCGCCTGCAGGCCGGCACGGGCGAGGTATCGGCCTTTTACCTGATCGTATACACGGCGTTCCTGCTCAGCGTGATTCTGATCGCGTTCGGCGTGGGTTTTGTGGTGTCGCGAAGAGTCACGCGCCGCGTGGCGCTGCTCGCCGAGGCTACGACGCGCGTGGGTGCAGGCGACTTGACTGTGGAGGTGCCGACCGACGCCAAGGATGAAATCGGGGAACTCACGCGAGACTTCAACTTGATGGTGCGTGATCTGCGCCTGTCTCGAGAGCGGATCGAGTACCTGCAACGAATCGGTCAATGGCAGCAGTTTGCGCGCCGGCTGGCCCACGAAATCAAGAATCCCCTGACGCCTATCCAGCTCGCTACCCAGGAAGTCAGCCGCAGCTACCAGGGCAACGATCAGGTGTTTCGGCGCCGGTTGGACGAAGCAGTGAGCATCGTGGAGGAGGAAGTCGCGACGTTGCGCCGCTTGGTGGGCGAGTTCAGTGCGTTTGCGAGGCTGCCCGAGCCCAAGCTCGAAGCCGCCGATCTCAACGCTTTCCTGAGGGACTGCGAGAAGTCCCTGGGCGCAGTGCTCGAGCAAACGCCCGAGTCGGGCAGCCAGGCTCTCGACGTGCAGCTTCGCTGCGAACTGTGTCGGCAACGGCTGCCGGTGCGCATCGATACCATGATGCTCAGACGCTGCCTGGACAACCTCGTGCGCAACGCCGCCCAGGCGATTCGCGCCGGCGCGCAGCCGCGGCGTGCTCATTACGTGGTCCTGCGGTCGCTTCGCAAGGCTCGGCATGCCGTCCTGGAAGTCTCCGACAGCGGCCCGGGGGTGCCGACAGCGGACCTGGCGACGATTTTCGATCCGTACTACACGACACGTCGCGAGGGCACAGGGCTTGGACTCGCGATCGTCAAGAAGATCGTGCTCGAGCACGCTGGGGAAGTCAGCTGCGAGAACCAGCCGGATGGCGGGGCGATCTTCCGGATCGTGCTGCCGCTGGCCGAGCCCGAAACCTCCGCTTCCAGCTCGACTTGAGCACAGGTTCTCAGCAGCGAGGAGCCCCAAAGAGCACTCAACTCGAGGAGCTGGCGGGCCGCCGAAGCGACGTTGGCCGGATTGGCTCCAATCCTGACGCTCCCTCGAATGAAATAGCGATTTCCCACATTATTTCAATAGCTTACGTTCATTCGATTTGACCCCGCCGCGGCGACTGTGCTAGCTTGCGCTCCCCCGTGAGCCTGGCGTAGCAGGGCGCGCGCGGATGACGGCAATCTGTAGTCAAGGGCTCGTGGCAGAATAACCTGTGCAGATCGCAGAGGACCGGGCGTCGCTGGCAAGGCGCGACGACGAGGAATGCTGGTGGTATTTCGAGGAGGAGCAGCACAGCCAGCGGTGTTTGGAGCCTGTGAGGTGGGCAGGTTACTTTGCCGCGAGCCCTAACCAGAAAGGCAGGGCCGGTGCGCATACCGCGACCTGGAACCATTGAGGCGCGGGTGGCGCAGCTCAACGAGCTGGAATCCAAGGTCGACGAGGCCACGCTGGCAGATTTCAATCGCCGGCTGGATATGTCATGGATCTACCACGACAGCGCCTTGGAAGGCCTGGTCTACAGCACCTCCGAGCTCGAGGAGGCACTTCGCAGCCAGCTGGCCGACAGCAGTTCGATGTTGCCAGTCTACGACGAAGTTCGCCAACACAAGACCGCCATTGACTGGGTGCGTCAGGCCGCTGGAAACCGCAAAGAACTGAATCTCGATCTGGTCAAGAAACTGCTCTTGATCCTTGCGCCCGAAGAAGGCGAGGGCAAGGGGCCGCCGCGCTATCGCAAGGACGTGCCGCTGCACCGGCTTTATCTCCACGAGATCTCACCGCCGGAGAAGATCGGCTACAAGATGCGCCAGCTGATGCAGTGGGTGGGCAGTCTCGAGACCAAACGGCATACTCACCCCGCGCGCGTTGCCGCCAAGGCCCACTATACCTTCCTGCACATCTACCCCTTTGCCAAGCACAACGGCAAGCTGGGACGATTGCTGATGAACTTCTTGCTGCTCAGGGAGGGCTATCCGCCGGCGGTGATCCACGCAACCGATCGACAGCGCTATTACGAGGCGCTGAAGGGAAGCTCGGACACGCTGGCAGCCTTGGTCCACGAAGCGCTCACGAACTCGGTCGAGACCGCGATCCGTTACTTCAGCTCGCCCGCGCGGGCAAAGGCACTCTGAAACGTTCGTGCTGCCTGTTCTGGATCGGCTGCCGAGCACAGGGCCCCAATGGAACACGCGAAACGCGCCCCGGCACGTGCGACCGCAGGGGCCCTGCACGGACTGATGCCGCCGATGGCTGCCACGGGCACGCAAACACGCCGGCAGATCTCGCTGAGCCCCGCGAGACCCACCTCCGGGTTCGGCTCGCGCTTGCTGCTCGTGCCAAACACCGGGCCGAAACCGATGAGGTCGGCTCCCTGCGCCTCGGCCTCCCTGGCCTGCGCCAACGAATGGGTGGAGATTCCTATCGGCAGGGCGCCCACGAGGCGGCGCGCCTGCGCGATGGGTAGATCGTTCTGCCCGAGGTGCAGGCCATCGGCGTCGAGCAGCAGGGCGAGATCGGGCCGATCGTTGACCACGAACCAGGCTCCTGATTCGCGGCACAGCGCTCTCACACGCCCACCCAGCTCGAGCCAGGCGCGGTCCCCCATGCGCTTGACCCGCAACTGGAGCATTCGGCAGCCGCCACGCAGCACGGCCGCCGCTACGTCCTCGGGCGTTCGGGCACCACAATGCTCCGGATCCACGATGGCGTAACAGCCTTGCAGCCCTAGGAGTCGCGTCATGGCAGCAACGTGTAGCTCGTCCAGGCCGGGGTTGCGACCGGTTGCGACCCAGGCGGCCTCGAAGTACCTCCTTCAAGGTGAGCGAAGCCCGCGCGGCGCATCATCCAAGCCGCACGTGTGGTTGCTCAGGACCCGCCGCGAAAGAACTGCCCACCTCGCAGGCTCCGACCACCTCTGGCTGCGTTGCTCCATGCGCACCTTCATCGCGCTCGATCTGGATCCCGAGCTCAAACAACGCGTCGAGCGGCTACAAAGCCCGCTGCGAGCCGGCTGCGAACGTGCCAACTGGGTCGTGCGCTGGGTGCAACCCGAAGCCATGCACCTTACGTTGCGCTTTCTGGGGGAGACCGGCCAGGCGCTGCTTCCAGCGCTCGCCAAGCTCCTCGCTGGGCTGACCAGTCGGCCGGCGCCGGGGGTCACTTTCGCGGGTCTGGACAGCTTTGGGCCTCCCAGACGTCCCAAGGTGCTGTTCACCCGGGTCACGCTCGGCACAGACGCGCTGACCGAGCTCGCACGCGAGATAGAACAACGGGTCACCGAGCTCGGATGGCCGCCCGAAACCCGTGCCTTTCACCCGCACCTGACCCTGGGACGTGTGCGCCGCGCCAAGGGAATGCTCAGCGACGTGATCCAAGGCCGCCCTGACCTGGAGCGGGCCGAGCTTGGAAGCTGTGAGCTCGGTGTCGTGACGTTGTACCAGAGCGTGCTTCGACGCGAAGGCCCGCGCTACGAACCCCTGGCGCGTGCGCGCCTTGTCAGCACGCGATCAAACGTGCGCTCGGATCGAGGCACCTGAGATCGTCGGGATCGGTCGTGAGGATCGGCTCGCTGTGGCGCCGGGCGCAGATCACCACGTGGGCGTCTACGATGTCCGCCGTGCGACTCGCAGCGAGCTACGGGCTTCCAACCCGTGACGGCGCAAGCTTGCCTTGGGGCAGGCGATGGGAGCTGCGGCTTTTTGGACAAGGGGTCGGACATTGCCCTACATTCACCTTCAATCCCATTTGCAACGCGAGGTCACGCAATGAGCCCCAGCCGCGTAGAGCGCCGCAAGCGCAGGAGCAACAACCAGCTGATCGCACTCCGATTTCAGCTCGAAACCACCAAGCAGCAAGCGAGCCTGCGGGCCCTGGCGCTGAGCACCGAAGACGGTTTGCTGCTGGCCTGGGCTGGAGACGACACGGAATGCGAGGAGCTCGGCGCGGTTGCGCCCGTGCTGGGTGACGGCCCGCACCAGGGCATCCAGCTGGCCGCGGAGCCCAACGTGGACGTGCGCGAGTTCGAGCTGCAAGGGCATCGCCTGTTTCTGTCGAGCTGCGGAGGTCTGAGCGACGCACACGCACAGCTCGGCGGCTCGGTGCTGGGAGTGGAGCGAATCCTGTCGAACGCCGCCTAGCCGCAGTGGGCCGACGGGCCGCTCG